>JBGTIS010000295.1:0-1844 GCA_041745535.1 Cyclobacteriaceae bacterium
TTGTAGGCAAAGTGGAAAATGAACTGCCGGAAACCAAAGTTGGGTTTATCTCTATCAAGCCCAGTCCCAGTCGGTGGCATCTGCTGGCACAACTGCAAAAAACAAATGCCCTGATCAAAGCCTATTGCGACGAAAAAGAAAATCTTACCTATATTGATGTATACACGCCGATGCTCGGAGAGGATGGCCGCCCCATTCCTTCCCTTTTCCTGCAAGACAGTCTGCACATGACGCCAAAAGGTTATTTGATCTGGAACAAACATGTAGAACCTTTTTTAAAGGATAAGCCATGAGAAGTATAATGCTGTGCCTGGCTGCAAGCATTTTTTTAACAGGCAATGCTTTTCCTGCTCCCGGGCAAGAAGTTTCCCGCTCACCTAACATTATTTTCATCATGGCCGATGATATGGGCTATGGTGATTTGGGGTGTTACGGCCAGAAAGTGATCAAAACCCCTAACATTGACCAACTGGCTGCTGAAGGCATGCGGTTTACCCAATGCTATGCAGGCGCTACGGTTTGCGCCCCTTCACGCTCAGCACTGATGACAGGCCAGCACACCGGCCACACCACCGTGCGCGGCAATACTTCCAGCACAGGCGGCCTGCCTCCCGAGGGCAGAGTACCCTTGCGCGATGAAGACATTACCATCGCTGAAGTGCTGAAAGGCGCAGGATATGTTACAGGCATGACCGGAAAATGGGGTCTGGGCGACCCGGGAACTACCGGGCTTCCCAATTTGCAAGGTTTTGATGAATGGTACGGATACCTCAACCAGCGCAATGCGCATGACTATTATCCTCCTTTTTTATGGAGAAATCAGGACTCTGTTGTACTGGAAGGAAACCAGGAAGGAAAACAGGAAACTTACTCCCATGATTTATTTACGGAGTTTGCCCTGGATTTTATCAGCAACCGTAAAGACACTTCTTTTTTCCTTTACCTCCCTTACACCATTCCCCATGACGACTTCCAGGTTCCGGATTATGGCATCTATGCTGAAAAGAAAATGAACCCTGTTCAAAAAACTTATGCTGCCATGATAACCCGTCTGGATAGGGATGTGGGTAAAATTATGGCTTTGCTCAAAGAAACCGGGATAGATGAACATACCATTGTTTTTTTCTGCTCAGACAATGGGCCTGCCAACAAATGGGAACGTTTTAATAGTTCAGGCCCGCTGCGGGGGCGTAAGCGCGATATGTACGAAGGAGGAATACGTGTTCCTATGATCGTGAGGTATCCTGGTAAAATAGCGGCCAATACTACCACCGATCTGGTCTGGTATTTTCCTGATGTGATGCCTACATTGGCAGATTTGGCGGGCGCTCAAACTCCTGACCTTATAGATGGAATAAGTGTATTGCCGACTTTATTTGGCAAGCCACACGATTTATCGGGCCGTTACCTCTATTGGGAATTTTATGGAAATGGCTTTCAGCAGGCGGTGCGGTGGCAGCAATGGAAGGCTGTGAAATTAGCGCCCGCTCAACCCTGGGAACTGTACGATTTATCTGCTGACCTGGCAGAAACCACCGATATAGCCAGTCAACACCCTGAAGTTATTGAGAAAATCGAAGAATATGTAAAAAATAACCGCACAGAATCGCCATTTTGGTCCTCAACTGCTGAACCCGCAGCCACAGAAAATTAACTCATAATTTTTTTTGTAACTTATCCGAACAAATTACCGTACAAACACGTTTATACTATTGTATGCTATCTTGGCCTATCGCCAAGTCCTAAAATAATTAGCTCGTACCGTACCAAATCGATTGATTTCCTATATGTCTGAAAATCACCACTACAGGTGAGACGGTGCCCCATTCTATAGTTTAAAACTT
>JBGTIS010000296.1:0-4069 GCA_041745535.1 Cyclobacteriaceae bacterium
TGTACGTGAATGCGCCAGAATACAAACCTTTCCTGATGATTTTGAATTCGTAAGATCGGAAAAAGATCCTGATTTGAGATTAAGCGTCTCAGATGGATATAAGCTGATAGGTAATGCTGTTCCACCTTTAATGGCCTACCATATAGCGATGCGGCTTCAAGAAAATTGGGATAAATACTTTAAATAAAATGATTATATCCAAAGAAAGCCATGGCTATGAAGCTGAGCTTCAGGAAATTTTAAACAGAACGGTTTCTGATATTCAAAAAAAAGTGGAAAATGATAAATCTATTTATGAATTAGGTGGAATCCTTTTCGAGAAGGAGGTTTGTAAAAGCTTAAATACCGTGTCGAAAGGGACTAATTTTCACAAAAAGTTTGAACAAACCTCAAAGCACGCTTTTCCTGATTTAATCGCCAGGATTATAGACAATCATTGGTATGGTGTTGAGGTAAAGACTAGCCAAAAAAGCTGGAAATGTTTTGGTAACAGTATCTTTGAAGGTACCAAGCTCCCTAACCTAGATGATAGAATTTATATTTTCTTTGGTAAGTTCACAAATCTAAGTATGAGGATTGTATTGATAATATCAATATTACCCATTCTCCTCGATATCAAATAGATTTGGAGATACGGAATGATAAAACTCTGTCTGTTTTCAGCAAGATGAATATCTCTTACAACGAATTCCATAAAGCTGACCCACACAGAAAGATGGAATCTCTAAGACAACATAAAAGGAAAGATTTAGGACAAGATGTAGCTTTATGGTGGCTACCTCAAAAAGATGAACCAAATGAACAAGATGAAAGAAAACTCCTGATAAGGTTATTTTCATCTTTACCATCAAGCGAAAAATTTAGAATTAGAGCGAACATAATGGCTTTATTTCCCGAGATTTTCTCTAGCTCAGGCCGTAAATTTTCAAGAATACCAACTTGGTTAGCCAGCAGATATGGTATAGTAAGTCCTAATATTAGAGATCATTTCACTGCTGGCGGGAAAAAAAATATTGTGTTTGATGGAAACAGCTATTTACTACCAGCTATTTTAGGAAGATTAGATAAGTCCTTTGACCTGGCGCATAAGTTTATTGTGTCAGCTGATCAATATGAAATCGACAAATATTGGGATAATTTGAACCTGACCTATCCATGGCAGGAAAATGAAATAATATTGGCATGGATAGAAGTTGTAAGTGAAAATTCGAAAAATCTAAAAGGTATGCCTAATAACTTTCCAGTCAAGGATTGGTTATTAAGGCATATGCTATGAGAGAACCTGAAGTTACTTATAAAATAATGTCCGCCATTAAGGGTAAAAACACAAAACCCGAAAAGTTACTTGGACAGCAGATGTGGAATCTTGGTTTACGTTATAGGAAGCACTATAAAATTAAAGGAAGGCCAGATTTTGTTTTTATCAGAAAAAAAATCGCTGTTTTTTGTGATGGTGATTTTTGGCATGGCAATAATTGGAAAGTCAGAAATCTTGGAAGCTTTGAGGAAGAACTGGAATCCTATTCAGATTTTTGGAGAAATAAAATTCTTACCAATGTGGATAGAGATAAAAGAGTAAAAGAAGAATTGATGAACGAAGGTTGGAAAGTTATTCGATTATGGGAAAGTGATATCAAAAAAGACCCGGTTGGGTGCGCAAGGGAAGTACTTAACATTTATAATAATAGGAAACCACAGTAGAAGTTAAAATTTATAAGACAGGAAAACCATTAGTATTTACCGTTTAAATCGCGAAAGAATGTATTCGTAAAAGAATTCTTTATTAACACCAGTAGCGATAGTTACAGGATGGCAATTTGGATCGATCACAGTTTGGCCGGCATTGGGCGGTTTGGAGCTTACCGTGGCTTTAATGGTGTCGGTGGCAAATCGCGTTGGAAGACCCAGGTAGCTGGTAGCCAGAATATCCCACATGAAATAGGTGTAATGGTAACTGGGAATGGTATCGATGGTCATGGCCCAGAGTTGCCCGGCCAGATTAGATAGTTGGTACTGGATTTGGCTGGCCAGCCTTGAGGGAAACGGTTTATGCACCGGCACATGGTTGGTTACAGGGCATTGACGATTTCCGGTCGTGCCCGCTATGCATTGGGAAAGGCATTGATACCATAATATTCGCCCCGGCCCAAGGGCACATCTTCCTTACGCGTAAGTTGAAGCAGCTTGTAGGCAGATTCCAGCGCCGGTTCAATAAAACAATCGGCCGGCGTTATGGAGATGCCCAACAATTCAACTTCCGGCATAGTCATTAATAACAACTGTGATAACAGATCGTCGATGGCGCCATCATGATCCATAAAACCAAGTTTGCTCATGGTTTGCCTTAATTTGTTTTCTGGTTTTGTGTATAATGGCAGTTTGTTATCTGATCAGTTTCCTTTCTCAGGCACCTGATTGCCGGCAATATACACTGATTCTATGCTTTTGGTATTTGAGATATCGTCCAGTGGGTTTTTAGTAAGCACCACAAAATCTGCCCATTTGCCTGCCTCCAGCGTGCCTACATCTTTCAACCCCATACAACCGGCTGCATCACCAGTGGCAGAAATCAGTATCTGCATGGGACTAAGGCCAGCCTTTGCCATGTATTGCATTTCCAGGTGTTCGAAATAACCCTGAAAACGGGCTGGCGGGCCGCTGTCGGTACCAAAAGCGATGGTAACACCGCTATCTGATAAGGTTTTAAGGTTATCCATGGCCATTTGCAGTGCCTGCTTGTAGGTCTGTGCAGATTTACTCGTCTGAATGGCCTGCTGTGCGGCAGGGTCTTTTAACTGGTTTAATAAGGTGGTATCTACTTCTTTAAGGAAAAACGGATCGCTGAAAAAATCAGGTACACTTTCGTACACAAAGGTAGACAGGTCGCGGGTAAGGGTTGGGCAGTAGCAGACCTTCTTTTCTTTCAGCATACTGATCAGCGCTTCATCTACAGGCTGGTCGCGTACACTGTGGGCAATATAATCGGAACCTGCGGCCAGCAATGCTTTGGCATCGGCCAGATAATACATGTGTGTGGCTACGGGAAAACTTTTTTCATGTGCGCGGTTGATCACGGCCTGGTATACTTCTGCTGGCATTTTCCGGCTGGCTCCGAGGTTATCATCCACCCTGATTTTGATAAAATCCACGGGCATGGCGATATTTTCGTCCACCATCTTAACGGCTTCTTCGGGTGTGTTGCCAGTAACCACCGCACCCGCCACATACAATCGTGCCCGGTTGAGGGTAGCGGTATCCTGCGCATTACGGATGGCTACTGATTCCGGTCCATCGCCACCCAGACTCACGACAGTGGTAATCCCATATCGGGCATATAAGCCCAACTGATCCAGTACATTTTGTTTGGAATAATGACCAGCTTCGAGCCCTTTGGTATCGCCTACATGACCATGGGTATTGATAAGTCCGGGAATTACTGTTTTTCCGGAAAGGTCAATAATTTCAGTTCCTTCCGGAATTTCTACAGCGTTTTGCGGCCCTACCTTGCTGATCTTACCATCTTCTACCAATAAAACCCCATTTTCTATGGGGGTGCTACCCGTACCATCAATAATCCGCGCGCCTACAAAAACCCGCGCTTTTTGTTCAGAAACTTTTTCCTGGTTAGCGGTACAGGCGGTAAAACACAAGATACAGACAAGAGAGAGGAGGGCGGTTATATGTTGCATCGGATAGCCGGGTTTATGCGTTGGTTACCAAACCCAAATATCTTAAATTAAATGGATTGAAAAAATTTAAGCGGGCTACGAGTTAATAATTACAAACACTTTTCTATTGCACTTTTGTCTAATATAAAAAATGATAAATCGCCTAAAAGGTTAGAGAACATATTCATTTTGTACATAAAAGTGCAATTGTTTCTAGAAAATAGAAGCATAAAAAATATTGATACGAGGGGTATAAAAATCACTAACTTCTAATTTATGCTGCTTGAAGCCTTAGTTTATTGATATTTTCAGGGATATGACGCTGACTCCATAACATAAACTTAGCCTCTTTAGTACGCAATGCTTCTAAATACTCTGGCCTTACTTCTTTTTCATCATTA
>JBGTIS010000297.1:0-13270 GCA_041745535.1 Cyclobacteriaceae bacterium
ACTTCTCCGGAACCGCTCACCAGGAGGGCAATGGGACCAAACCCATCAATCCCTTCCTCTCCATCTACTGCACCGCCTATTTCACTACCATCATTTAAAAAGGCACGAATGACATTTGCATCCATAAATACTTCAATCTGATTCCATTCACCTGATCGCAAATCGGTGTTGGGCCTTTCAATTGGTAAATCCACAGTGGAGGTCGGGCGAGGAGGTATTCTATTATCTCTTCGAGCTGTTTCCTTATTTTCATTATCGGGAGGCGGGGCTATACGATACCATATACCTCCTGCCCCCCTGAGTTGTTCACGTTCCACCTCCTTTCCCTGCGCATCAAGCGTTACACGATAAGGTAGCACCTCGTCTTTTATTGATATCAAGACTCCTTTCATGCCGGTTTCTGTCTTTTCCATTCGGAATAATATGCCTGTTTCACTACCACCTGTACACTTGAATAAAGTACGAAACCCTACATCCTGATAAGCCCTGTCAAGCACAAGCCAGCCCCCGGTAGCTCCGGGTTTTGCTGTCCCGGTTAGTTCACCATCCTGTGCGCGCCAATCGGCCTGTCCAAGCATATGCCAGCCGTCAAGGCTCCTTCCCTCAAAAGTATAATCAGGAATGAAAGACAGGCTGGCTTTAAATTCACTTTCTTCAGATACTGACTGAGCGAAACAATGGCTCACCATTCCTGTTGTGATTAGTATGTAAAAAAGTAAGGGTTTCATTAGTTATTAAGGTTAGGGTAGAGTTTGTTAAATAATACTATTCATTTTTACTGGTCTAAAGCGCTATTTCATCAAGCTGCTATTGCGGCAATGCATAAACCATATAACCTCCCTGAGGAGTAGCACCATCGGGCTGATTTTCACTTTCACCACGCCCCCATCTGAAAGGCGATGTGGCACAAACCACCAGATAATGCCGACCATCGACCTCATACATGGCCGGAATCCCTTCAGTGGCTGCAGGCAAATCAGCCTTCCATAATACCTCGCCATTATCAGCGTCAAAAGCATAAATTTTTCCGTCTTTGGCTGTAGAAAACACCAGTCCGGTAGAGGTTACAATCATCCCGTTACGCTGTGCACGGGGCACACCCGTGTTTTCGCCACCTTCGGCAGCGGCATCCCGATCTTGTCCGATTGGTTTTCTCCATTTTATTTTACCTTCATTCAGGTCATATGCTACAATGGATGACCAGGGAGGACTTATCAGGTAGGGGTGAGCCAGGCCCCAGCCCGGGGGGATATAGTAACGCACAGAAGGTGCGTCCACTCCATCCGGATACGGAATACCAAATCCTTTCTGTCCGAATCGTATATTGCGAGCTGGTCCGGTTACTTCCCGTAATTCCTGTCCACCAAGGGCGCCTCCTGATGCCACTACCGGTCCGGAGGGCATTTCGGGGTTGCCATCTGTTGCTTCAGCATTTTCACCACGCAGGTATCTGTACAGGTCTCCCAAAGCATTTTCGTCCAAATGCTGGAAGGCCGGCATCTCGCCCCTGCCTGCGGTTGTTATCTGCTTGAATTCATTAAAATTTATCCGAGTGCCTAAATTAATCAGGGATGGTCCGACAGCACCTTCCTGGTTTTCACCATGGCAGACCTGGCAGTTTTTCGCGTAAATATTCTGCCCACCGGCAATCTGTCCTTCCGGCGCAGGCATTTCTCCATTAGATGCTTCATATTTCTCCATTTGTCCATAGAGTGAGGGCCAGTCTATGCTCAACACATACACCATCCCTTGTTCAGGATTGGATGCCGTGTTGCCCCAGTTAACACCTCCGACAGCTCCCGGCAAAGCCAGGGTTTCTTTTTTGTGCGAAAGTGGAATAAAAAAGTCGGTTTGCATGGCATCAATTTTTACTTTCCAGTCGGCTCGTTCTTCTTCTGTAAGAAAGAAGGGGGTAATGTCTTTTGAAGTCATGCCTTGCCTGGAGATAGGTGGGGGTAATGTAGGAAAAGGCTGCGTAGGCCATGCCTGTTCTCCCGGCACCTCACTGGCCGGTACGGGCCGTTCCTCAATGGGCCACAGTGGTTCTCCTGTAACGCGGTCGAAGACGAACAGGAAACCATGTTTGGTAGCCACTGCCACGGCATCCACTTTTTTTCCTTCGTGGTTTACGGTAATCAATTGCGGGGCTGCCGTTAAATCGTAATCCCACAAATCGTGGTGCACCACCTGATAATGCCACAAACGTTTACCCGTGCGGGCATCCAGGGCCAGGATGCAGTTGCCAAACAAGTTACTGCCGATGCGGTCTGCCCCATAATAATCGTAAGTGGGGGAACCCAGGGGGTAGTAAGCAATTCCTCTTTCCACATCTACGGATATCTCTCCCCAGGTATTCGCACCTCCAATGTATTTATAAGCATCTTTCGGCTAGGTATCATAACCAAATTCACCGGGTTGTGGAATGGTATGAAAGGTCCAGACCAGTTTGCCGGTTATCACATCAAAGGCACGAAGATAGCCGGGGGTAGACATATAACCCTCGCCGGTGGAGCCACCCAGTAAAAGCAGGTTTTCAAAGATTTTTCCTGGAGTACCGGATTGAGCACGGGTAATGGTATTGGGATCGCGGCCCATGCCCTGTCTTAAATCTACCAGCCCATTCTCTCCAAAAGATAAGATGGATTTTCCTGTCCGTGTGTCGATGGCCTGCAGATAGTTGTTGATCTGAAAGATCAGTCTTCTATCCTTTCTGTCCTCACTTTCCCAATAGTTAATGCCTCGGCGGGCTATCCCCTGCAGGTTGGCATGGATCCAGATTTCTTCACCCGAGCGGGCATCCAGGGCTACCAGCGAGTTGTTCTTGGCCAGCACATACATTACGGTATCTACCACAACAGGATTAAACTGGTAAGTCTGATCATCGCCGGTGGGATAAAACCAGGTTACATCCAATTGATTTACATTGGACTTATCGATTTCGTCAAGCACTACATATTTAGACTGGTCAGGGCTACCCCCATAATCTTTCCAGGTCTGATGCTGGGTGTTAGATGATTTCAGGTCTTGCCTGGCTTCCGTATTACATCCCATGCAAGCCATCAGCAGCAGGAATACGCTACAGGAGCTTAGCCAGAATTTTTTAAATTTAGATTTTTTTTTTTGAAGGCATTTTTAGAGTCTCCGATTAGGATTGTTTATTATAACTTTATGTTAAATGTGGGCTACTTGGAATTAGCAATTAACCAGATTAGGCGATTAGAGCTTGAGACTGATCAAACTTCCGGATAAGCTGTTTGCTTCATACCGCGAATACTGAACTGGTACTTTTAAAGGTAATTCGCGCGTGGTTAACTGTTCCTTCATGCTTACACCTCAGATCATAGTTATTCTACAGAAGTCAGGGTTAATTTCTCTTTAAGCAGGTGGACAAAAGTAATAAAGTACTCTTTGCCGGATGAGTGATATCGGCCGGCGCGGCGAATTCCGGCACCCGGTGGCCGGCACCCGGCATCCGCTTTATGGGACCTAGTGCGGCTACCGCCGGAATTCAGCCCAGCCTCATCAGGTCGGCTCTCTGACGGGGATACCTGAAAATTTATTTCCACTTACTTATAAAATCAAGGTGCTTTGAGAAAAACTAAAAGGGAAAAAAGCTATTTTATGCCTTTCTATTCCCTTTCAATTATGGTTGAGATTTAGTATCCGGTGTTCTGTGTAAGCAGTCCACCACTTAAATTGATCTCCGACTGTGGTATAGGAAATATTTCATTGATACCATCGCGGAAGCCAGAACCTTTTGCTGTACCATATTTTTCAGCATAAGCCCGCAGTACTTGTCCTGCACGCCCCTGGCGAACCAGCTCAAAAAAGCGTTCGAATTCCTGTCCAAACTCAACGCGCTGTTCCTGCCAGATAATGGCTCTGAGTGCTTCCTTGTTGGTTTCTGTAATAGCAGGCAATACGTCAGGGTTTTCCCCTCTGGCACGTTCACGTATGCGATTCAGCGCGTTAAGCGCTGCCTGTGTATTTCCATTCTCATTGGCTGCCTCAGCATACCATAACATAACTTTGCCAAGACGCATGTAGATGTCATCTCTGCCCGGTTGTAAGGCCCCACCCACTCTTTCATATTCAGGAACATAATATTTTTATTAAGATAGCCGGTAGGGGTATTTCCCACATTGGCAATAAGTCCGTCAGGCATCACATCACCTTCTTTGTAAACCGAACTGCTTAATCGGGGATCACCTTCTTCAAAAGCATCTACAAAATCCTGTGTAGGACAGTTAAAACCCCACCCATTTCTGGCCCTGCTGCCAAACACAATATTCAACTGATTATTGGCTGGTTGTGCGCCCTGGTCGTTAAGGAATTGCGCCTGAAAAATATGTTCAACGCTATTTTCCCCATCTCGCAGGAACATGCCAAAGTAATCGGGATCTAAAGCGTAGGTTCCCGAATTAATTACCTGCCCAAACATTTCTTCCGCCATTGGGAAATCATTCAAATAAAGATACACTTTACCCAAATAGGCCTGTGCCGCCCCTTTCGTAGCTCTGCCCTTATCTGTATCCGGATATTCTAGTGGCAAATCCTGAATAGCGTCTTTCAGGTCATTGATAATCTGCGCATACACCTCTTCTGTAGGGGTACGGGTTAATTCATAGGCCTCTACTTCAGAGCTAAGTACCAAGGGTACATCACCAAAAGTCTTTACCAGGTTGATATAGTACCATGCTCTTAAAAATTTAGCTTCAGCCAGATACTGAGATTTGAGGTCAGCATCCATATCAATACCGGATACGTTATCCAACACGAGGTTGGCCCGGCGCACACCTATATATTGAGATGACCAGGCAAATCGGATCGCGTCATTATCAGAAGGGATATTAAAAAGAGAAACCTGCTGGGCATATAATTGATCAGAACCGGATTCACCGCCTTTCTCAGTATCATCGGAGGCCACATTGGCAAGTACCCAATGCATAAAACCACTATTTCCCCAGGCACCACAACACCAGTTATTTGCCGTAAGGGGTTGGTAGGCAGCGGTTACTGCTTTCGCGGCATCCACATCTGTTATATACGCATTAGATGCGTCGATTTGAGCCAGTGGTTGCTTCTCAAGGATATCCTCGCAACCAATTACCATCCAGCCTGTTAATGCGAATAATATAAATAGAACACGTTTCATAATTTCAAATTTTTAATGTTTTATAAAATGGATGTAGAAAGACCATAGCTACGACCCTCTACTTCATTAAGAGATATGGTTTTTATATTCCTAAAGTCAAGCCTAGGGTATAAATGCGAGGTACCGGATAATTTGTCTCGTCAATGCCAATATACAGCGGGTTGCTGTCACGATTGGTTCCGATTTCAGGATCAAATCCCGGGTACTTTGTAAGGGTAAATGCATTCTGGATGGAAGCATACACTTTCAGATTGCGAAGTTTGATTACACTCTGAGGAATTTTATAGCCAAGCTGTATATTTCTAACCCTTAGGTAGGACCCATTTTCTACATAATATTCTGATGACCGCATATTGTTATTAGGATCGTTGGTGGTCATACGGGGCACATCGTTGCTGGTGCCTGGTCCGGTCCAGCGATTGTCCCACACATTTTTGGTGTAATTAAAAAAGTTAGAGCCTTCTGTCCTGAATTTCATGGCCATATAAATATCATTGCCAGAAACGCCCTGAAGTTGCAATCTCAAATCAAATCCTTTATAGGAAAAGCTTGAATTTACGCCGTAGGTGAATTTGGGCCAGGGGTTTCCGATAATCGTCTGGTCATCCGCATTAATTACGTTATCTCCATTTAAGTCTTTGAATTTGATATCGCCGGGAGCTGTTCCTGTACTTTGAAACGCATGGGCATCAATTTCTTCCTGATTTTGGAACAAGCCATCAGTTTTCCATCCATAGAAGGAAGCGATGGGGCTACCCACTTCCGTAATATTAACAAGCCCTATAAAGCTCGCTCTGTAAAAAAACGCGGAGCCATTGTTACTTAGCTGGGTAACTTCGTTTTTATTATGAGCAAAATTTCCGGAAATATTGTAATTAAAACCATTCGCGGTTGTATTCTGGTATCCTAACATTACCTCAAACCCTTTATTAACCACATTGCCACCATTTACATAGGGCGATTCCTGTATGCCGGAATACTGAATCACCGGAACCTGTAACAGCATGTCGGTGGTTTTCTTATTATACCAGTCAAATGAAGCCGTAACTTTACCTTCAAATCCCATAAAATCAAATCCCAGGTTGGTTTCCTGGGTAGCTTCCCATTTCAAATCGGGGTTGCCTACGCCAATAGGTGCCTGCCCTCTTATTACCTGCTGTGGTCGTCCGAAAGTATAGTTAATATTGGGTGTAACTAAATTGGCAAAGGCATAATTGGGCAATGAGCTTTGGTTGCCCAATGAGCCCCATCCTCCTCGTAACATCAAATTGTTAAGCCAGCCTACGTTTTGTAAAAATGCTTCTTCTGATATTTTCCATCCCAAAGAAAAAGAAGGGAAGTAACCAAATTTATTGTTTTCACCAAATCTGGAGGAACCATCGGCACGGAAATTAACCGTAGTAAAATATTTGCCGCTGTAATTATAGTTCACACGACCTAAAAACGAAAGAATTCCCCATTCACCTGCATCTCCTTCCACTCTGTTTCCCTGGGTTGAAAGATCCAGATAGCGCAGATTTGGGTTATCAGTAGCATTTTCGGGAAGTCCGGCCGCATATGCCGAGATAAATTGCATGTATGACTCCTGTGTGGTAATTCCACCCAGCAAATCAAAATTATGCTCACCAATAGCTTTTTGGTAGGTTAATGTATTTGCCCAGCTATATTCCCTGAAGCGGGTAGTCCTTTCTTCTAAATTCGCTACCAGATTTTGCGTTCTGGACGAAATAATGTAATAAGGATTAAAGATGGTGTTTTCAGAATAACCCAGGTTAAAATTAAACTGGGAATGAAATACAAGATCCTTCAACAGGGTAATATCCGCATACACATTTCCATTAATTACCGGCCGTCTGGTATCATTATTTGTATAATGAATAGTGGCTAATGGATTGGTGGAATTTAACGAAGTGGGCGAATAGCCCCAGCCACCATCCGGCATTTTAACAGGCACTTCGGGATTGGCTGTCAAAGTATTACCCAGTACAGAGCCAAACTGAAATTCTGATATTTGCTCATATTTGGCTAAACTGCCCGATAAATTTTGTCCAACTTTTATAGCAGGGGTTATATTATGAGAAGAATTAATTCGGATATTAACCCTGTCAAACGAAGACCCTTTCACAATCCCGTCCTGGTTTTGATAACCGCCGGAAAAATAAAATTTACTCGATTCACTACCTCCGCTGGCCGATACTGACACATCGGTCATCGGTGCTACACGAAAAACTTCATCCTGCCAGTTGGTACCTTCGCCCAAAGCATCGGGATTCGGGTAAATAGGGAGCTGCCCTGCGTTTACCATTCCTTCGTTATACAAAATGGCATATTCCCGTGCATTGGTCATGGGCAATTGTCTTTGCATCTGTTGCCACCCCTGCGAAAAGTTCACATCTAACTGAGAAGCGCCTGCCTTGCCTTGCTTGGTTGTAATTAAAATTACGCCATTAGCACCTTGTGCCCCATAAATAGCGGCCGCACTGGCACTTTTCAATACCTGAATACTTTCAATTTGCTCAGGAACCAAATCCAGGGGATTCGCGTTTGGGTTACCATCCACCACATATAACGGTTCAGCATTATTGACGGTACCCGTTCCCCGAACACGAATTAGCAATCCCGAACCCGGGGCACCAGAGTTTTGTGGTACTTGTAGCCCTGCCACTTTTCCTTGTAAAGCCTGTCCGACCTGGATAATGGGTTCGTCTTCAATTTCCTTGGCACTCACCGAGCCGATGGCGCCTGTGACATCACTGCGTTTTTGAGTACCATAGCCTACCACTACAATTTCTTCCAGCGACTTGATGTCTGGTGTGAGGCCTACATTAATAGTATTTCGACCTTCAATGGCAATTTCCTGGGAAAGAAAACCAATGGAAGAAAAAACCAAAAAATTCTACGCCATCACTAACGTTGATGGTATATAAACCTTCTATATCTGTTATTGTCCCATTAGAAGTACCCTTTTCAATGATGTTGACCCCCGGCAGTGGGTCACCGGTTTCAGCATCAGTTACCTTGCCGGTTACTGTAATGGCTATTTCTTCAATTACTTCCTCTACAGGAGATTCTTCCTTTACTTGCTTAAGCACATAAATATTTTCATTTATTCTTTTGAAGCTTAACTGGGTTTGTTTGGAAATCATTACCAGCACAGTGGCAAGGGATTTCTTTTGTGCGGAAAGGGTTATTTTTTGCCGCTCATTAAAATTTTTGTGGTTATAGGCGAAATTAAATCCGGTGAGGTTTTCAAGCTCGTCAAATACACTGGTTAAACTTTCGCCCTCTACTTTTATAGAAACAATAATGTCGTTAATGCTTTGCCTCTGGCCCATAGTATTAACAGAAGCCATCAGAATAGTCATGGTGCAACACTGAAGTAAAATTCCATAAAACGCGAATTTCGACATAATCAATGTCTTTTTTAGTAAAGAGATTTTCATAACTTTGTAAAGTTAATTTTGTATAAAAATTAATTGAGTTAATCTCATCTTGGTGGAACGGTCAATTCTTTTAGATGAGGTAGAAATCAGGGCCGGCTTAGCCGGCCTTTCTTTTGTTTGGTGTTATTTTTTCATTGGCAGACAGTTTTCAAAATTTATTTTTTTTATTTATAGATAAATACCTGATTATCAGTAATTTTATATGTAAAACCCGACGAATAAGCGATCCCATTCATAACGTTTTCTAAGTTTTCATTTACAAACTCTCCCGTATACACATTCTCCATTTTAAAACCTTTATCCACAATAAAGTCTACCCCATACCACATAGACAATTGGTCCTGAATTTCCTTAAATGAAGCACGCTTAAAAGAAATGATGCCATCTTTCCAGCCAGTAACCTGTTTGAGATCGAATGAAGCTTTGTTAATGTTATTGTCAAGGTCAATTAATCCCATTTCATTCGGACTTAATATTTCGGTATCGCCCCTGGTATTGCTCACCTTAACCCTGCCACTCACCACTGCCGTGTATGGGGTTTCGCCATTATCATAAGCTTTTATGTTGAATGAGGTACCTAAAACCTCAGTCGTCATGCGTTCGGTCTGAATGATAAAAGGCCTGTGTTCATCCCGTACTACTTCAAAAAAGGCCTCACCTTTAATTGATACTACTCTTTGGGAGTCAGCAAAAACTTCAGGATACTTTAATTCGCTGGCTGAGTTTAGCATCACCTGGCTGCCATCTGGTAACGTGATTTTAGATTTTCTGCCTTTTGGGTTTTCTGCTGTTTTCCATTGTATGGCTACCGGAGCCGGTTCAACCTGATCCTGAGAAACCAGGCTGCTGACAATATAAGTAGATATAAAACAGATAATTAAAATAGCAGCTACCTTCAACCAGTGATTGATACCGGAAAAATCTTTTCTTTTATCTTTATGTGGCATGGACTGGAGCAGGGGCTTTTCCTCTGCTATGATTTTATCGAATAAATCTTCCAACTCATATGGAGCAAGTTGTTCGGTTTTAAAATTCATTCCTTTAATAAACTCCCGGGCCTTTTTAACCTCAGTGATGGCTTTCGGGTGTTCGTCCATCCACTTCTCCCAAAAATAATTGCTTTCGTTATCAGGACTTATTACCCAATCGCGAAAATCTGTATTGGTAATTAAAGATGAGAATATGCTAGATTCGTTATTTTTCAATGTTTTTTGGATTTCTATTTAAATAAGGGTAAAAGTTAAAATATGATACCGTATTTTTTAGTTTTTTTTATTATTTATTCATTTACCAAGGAACAGGCATCAAAAAATACAGCTATTCATAGGTGCTGCAACCCCTGAGAGGGTTGCTAAAATAAATCAAATCTCGCTTCCACTAGCAACTACCCTACCTGTGCTTTAAATCAAAGGGTATACCCATTGAGAAAACAATAAGAAAATTGCCGCGGCACAGTAATTCATTCCAGTGATTTCTAGTCTTCCCACACAAAAAAAATAAAATTTTTTAAAATAATCCGGTATCATTCTCAGCATTCTTTCCTTATACAGGTAGAAATGAATAGAAGAAGGTTCTGGCTAACCACCAAAATTAAGAACTCAGAAGAATGAATAGATGGATTTTGTAAAACTACTAATATAAATAATATGAAAATTTATCTCTTCACTGTAATGTTACTGATTGGGGTTGTGTTAACGCTCCATCTGACCATGAACGCGCAAGTAGGCGCTATCTTGAAAAACCCAAAAATGGGGAACGCGATTTTCTGGACTATTGGCGGTATTACCGCCATTATTATCGGGCTTACCTCCTGGGACTCAGAAGTATTTACACGTTTAAAAGACGTGCCTGTCTGGTTACTGACGGCTGGTGTAATGGGAGCCGCTCTGGTTTTTGGAATTGCCTGGACCATCCCGCAAATCGGGGCGGGTACAGCCTTTGTGCTGATGATTGCCGGGCAGGTTGTTGCCGGATTGATCTTTTCACATTACGGCGTACTCGGATCTCCGGTCGAGCCTATTTCTCTGGTAAAAATTGCCGGAGCATTGCTGCTGATTGGTGGGGTAAGCATTGTCACTTTTGCCAGGTAAAGCAATAAATATCCTAACCATGAAAAATACACATTTATTATCCAGAAGAGATTTTGTAAAAATCGCAGGCATGGGCAGCATGGCTTCCCTGGCACTTCCCAATCTGGCTATCAGTGCCGCTGCAAAAAAATTCGACATCGGGTCTACTTTCATTCTCTGGGGATACGGAGCCGACAATCTGGAACCGGCACTTCAGGATATGGCTAAGTTGGGTTATCATTCCTTTGAAACTTTCGGCCATGTGATTCAGGAATGGGAAGACAATCGCGGCGGGTTCTCAGAGGTGGTTGAAAAGCATGGTATTCCTATTGTTTCTGCTTTTTGTATGACGGATATCCTGGACCCATCCAAAACGAAAAGAAAAGAAGAAGTGAAAAAACTGGTGCATTGGGCACAACTCCTGAAGCAGAATGGCGGAAAAGTGGTAGAGTATTGTCCTTCGGGCATTAAAAGAGAAGGGTTCGATTACAAAGAACACAAGCAGAATATGATTGAGTTAATGAATGAGTATGCCAAGGCAGTTACCGACCAGGGACTTGTTTGTGCATTGCACCCTCATACCGGTACGCCCATTGAAACGGAGGAAGAGGTATACTTTGTAATGGAAAACCTGGATACCACCTATATGAAATTCGGCCCCGATGTAGGGCAGTTGGAAAAAGGGGGCGCCGATCCTGTTAAAATCACCAGAGATTTTATGCCATTGATTGAACATGTCCACCTGAAAGATTTTGAGGGTGGCGACAATGGCTACCTGGGTTATGCGCCATTGGGAGAAGGGAAAGTAAAACTAAAAAAAATCCTGAATATGCTGGAAGCGAGAAGAGATAAAATGGCAGGCATGATCATGTTTGAGCTGGATTACGATAAAAACATAAAAACGCCTATTACAGAATATGAGGCGGCAAAAATTTCTCGCGATTATTTAATGGAACTGGGTTACAAATTCAATGGATAACCCATAACCAGCAAACCTCAGCATACAGGCTGGGAGAAGACCTTTTTCATAGTGAAAGCTACTGCTACTCTATTTCAAATAGTATCAGGATAATGCCAGGGCGAAGTCATTGCCCCTGCTTGCGATACCTATGGCTAATGGATGCCTTCACAGGAAATGTGGGGGTACATGAAAAACCAATTGACAACTAACTAATTATATGGAAATTCTAAACAATTATATTGGCGGCAACTGGGTTAAAAGCAGGGAAACCAATGGGGCAGATGTAATCAATCCGGCCTCGCAGGAAGTACTGGGAAAAGTGCCATTTGGTCCACATACCGCTACCGATGTGGCCCTTGCCGTAGAAGAAGCATCAAAAGCCTTTCAGTCGTGGAGCAAGGTGCCGGTAATGAAGCGGGTGCAACCTTTATATAAGTTAAAGCAGTTACTGGAAGCACATGCTGAAGATATTGCCAGAACCATTACCATGGAATGTGGTAAAACTCTGGCAGAGTCGAGGGGAGAGCTGCAACGTGCTATCGAAAATGTGGAAGTTGCCTGTGGTACGCCGTCTCTGATGCAAAGCGAGTTTTCTGAGAATATTGCCACCGGCATAGACGAATTCATGATCCGGCAGCCCCTGGGCGTATGCGCCTGTATCGCTCCTTTTAATTTTCCGGGCATGATTCCTTTCTGGTTTCTGCCTTATGCCATTGCGTGCGGGAATACCTTTATCCTCAAACCTTCTGAAAAAGTGCCTTTAACCATGGTAAAGGTTTTTCAGCTCATCGCGCAGCTGGACCTGCCGAAAGGCGTAATTAACATGGTTCATGGTGGAAAAGAAACCGTGGATGCGCTTTTAGATCATCCTGAAGTGAAAGCCATAAGTTTTGTAGGCTCAACCCAGGTCGCTAAGTATATCTATTCCAGAGGGGCTGCCAACGGCAAAAGGATTCAGGCGCAGGGAGGCGCAAAAAACCCGGTGGTGATATTACCCGACGCTGATATTGAAATGTCAACCCAGATTATTACGGATAGTGTTTTTGGCTGTGCCGGCCAACGCTGTCTGGCAGCTTCCAATATCATAACTGTAGGAGATAATGGACACATAAAAGAGGCACTTTATGAGTCTGCCAGGGCCAGAACCACAGGTTACGGGTTAGACGAAAAAGTAGAAATGGGACCTGTAATTACGGGGGCAAGCCGCTCAAGAGTAGAACACCTGATAGAAAAAGGCATCAGCGAAGGCGCTAAAGTTTTGCTGGATGGCAGAAATGCTAAAATTGAAGGATTTGAAAAGGGAAATTTTTTAAAGCCTACTATCCTTGAAGGACTCCCGCTAAATGGGGAAATCATCAGAACAGAGATTTTCGGACCAGTGATGAGCCTGATCGCCCTGAATACGGTGGATGAAGCTCTTGATTTTATCAATAGCGGTCATTATGGCAACATGGCCTGCCTGTTTACCAGCAGCGGTGCCAATGCCCGTAAATTCCGGCAGCAGGCCAATGCCGGTAATATCGGTATTAATATCGGTGTGGCTGCCCCGATGGCACAATTTCCCTTCAGTGGATGGAAAGAGAGTTTCTTCGGCGACCTGCACGGACAGGGACGGCATGCCATTGAATTTTTTACTCAAACT
>JBGTIS010000298.1:0-31952 GCA_041745535.1 Cyclobacteriaceae bacterium
AGGAAAAATGGCAAACAAAACGGGGTGGGGTTGTTTTCATGGTTTCAAATTAGTGAAATGCTTTCAAAATAAAAACAGGCTTTAACCAGAAGGAAAATTAGCACTTATTTGTAGGTAAAGTTTTCTTTAAGATAACACCAACCTCTGTAACGCTCTTCTTCACCAGGATGAATCCATCATACTTTTCAGTATTTCTCATTTACTGAAAATCAAAGACTTGTCTGAGAAAAAATACCTTACTATGGGTATTTACTTGCTGGGAATAATATGGTATATTCATCTGAACATCGGTGAGGCTTGGGAGTGATCATCTTCAATAGGTAACTTAAGCATCCTTAACCATGAAAACCTGTTACTTCATTATTCTCGCACTAATTTTTTTCCTGTTTTCCTGTCATCCACAGCAAAAATCAGAAGATTTACAGGCCCCTTTATTTGATAACCTGGGCAATCATAGCCTTACCATAACTACCAGTTCTGAACTGGCACAACGCCTGTTCGATCAGGGCCTGAATTTGGCCTATGGATTTAATCACAGTGAGGCCGCCCGTGCCTTCCGGGAAGCCGCCCGGCAGGATACCACCTGTGCCATGTGTTACTGGGGAGTTGCCTATGTGTTAGGGCCTAATTACAACGCAGGCATGGAAGATGAAAATAAGGCAGAGGCGGTTGCTTCCATAAAAAAGGCACAACAACATACTGCACCTGTTTCTGAATGGGAAAAAGCTCTTGTTGATGCGATGGCAGCCCGTTACCACTACGAAAAAACTGAAGAGCGGCCTGTACTCGATCAGGATTATGCCAACACCATGCGCAAAGTGTATATCCAATATCCGGATAATGATGATATTGGGACCTTGTTTGCTGAGTCTTTGATGGATACTCATCCCTGGGATTTATATACCCAAGATAGGCAGCCCAAGGCCTGGACGCCGGAAATTGTAGCTACTCTGGAAGCTATTCTGGCCCGTTCGCCCCGGCATCCGGGTGCCAATCATATGCTGATTCATGCGGTAGAAGCCTCCAGTAATCCGGGCCAGGGAACGAAAAGCGCCGATCGGTTAACCACGCTGGTTCCCGGATCAGGCCATCTGGTGCACATGCCTTCGCACATTTATATCCGTACCGGGCGCTACCACGAAGGATCGGTAATTAATGAAAAAGCGATTTTGGCCGATAGTATATATATTGCCAATTGCAATGCGCAAGGGGTATATCCATTGTTATATTTCCCTCACAATATCCATTTTCTGGCTGCCTGTGCCGCGCTGGAAGGAAGGGGCGAGGTAGCCACCAACGCAGCTTTTGAGGTAGCTGCCCATGTAGATACCAGTTTAATACGCGAGCCGGGTTATGAGGCTGCCTTACAGCATTACCTGATTATTCCGTATTATCTGATGGCTAAGTTTGGGCAGTGGGACAAAATTTTAACCCTACCCGCTCCCGACGATGATCTGTTGTATCCAACTGCTATCTGGCATTATGTAAGAGGCATGGCCTATGCCGGAAAAAACAATATGAAAAATGCTACCCGGGAGTTGGACAGTTTAAAAGAGATTTATAAAAACCCGATACTGGGGGAAATGTCTATCTGGGGGTTAAACACTGTAGACCATCTGGTAGGCATTGCTGAACTAATGCTGGAAGCCGCGCTGTTGAGAAAGCAGGAAGAGTACGATCAGGCTATTCAGCTGTTAAAAGAGGCAGTTGCCATAGAAGATGGATTAATTTATAACGAGCCACCCGACTGGTTTTTTTCTGTGCGCCATTCGTTAGGGGCAGCCTTGCTGCAGGCAGGGAAGTACCAGGAAGCTGAAAAAATATACAAGGAAGACCTGGAAAATTATCCGGAGAATGGTTGGGCACTGAAAGGCTTATACCTCAGTTTAGCTAATCAGAACAAAACCCGGGAAGCAACACAGGTGAAAGAAAAACTGGACAAAGCCTGGCAGCATGCCGATATTGAACTGGCCTCTTCGGAGGTAAAGCCAATGGCATATCAGCATATACAAATCAATCCGGTTTTAGATCGGTTTTTAGCTGGTAGAACGAACCTGCCCGTTTGTGGCTTACAAACCGGAAGACAATAGGGGTGATTTACCGGCAGGCTTTTTACTTTAAGAAAGTAGATTTCCTGGTTACAAATTATTGACCCTTGTACACAAATAATTAATTATCCGGTGAATAGTAACGATACGGTTACCAATATCAGTATTTGTTTTTGTTGATTCAGAAATTTATTAAACCACACAACTTTTCTATGAACTTTCAGCCATTTTTCAATCCAACTCTGTAGGTAGTTTTTTTAAATTCAAATTTTAATGAGAAACCTGCTTTTTAACGTTGGTACAATTTATTTGAAAGTTACACCCAATGCTTGTGGCAGCAAATTGGTATTTTTATTTTCTATAGTAACCATCAGTCTTTTTTCGTCTTGCAATTATTTTAACACAAATTTACCTGTTCCTAAAGCTGAAAAAGGAAAGTTAGACCTGAGAAACTGGGATTTTGAAAAAGATGGCAATATCAATCTGAATGGTGAGTGGGAGTTTTACGAGAATAAATTATTGTATTCCGAAAACTTTTCTTCGGCTTCACCGCCTTCGTTACCAGGTTGGATAACCGTACCCTCGGTGTGGAATAACAGGGGTATACAAACAGATAAAACCCATAGACTGGGTTATGCTACCTACCGGTTAGTGGTGCTAACCGATGAACACCAGAATAAGCTTGCCATTAAAATGCTGACAGCCTCCACAGCTATGGAAGTATACATAAACGGAGAATCTGTATACAAGCAAGGTAAGGTTGGGAAAAGCTGGGAAACAATGCAACCGCAGTACCTCCCAGGTGTGGCAACTTTTAATCCCCAGAATAAAATGATAGAAATTGTTATTCATGTATCAAATTTCTATCACCGGAACGGCGGGCTTTGGGAAAGACTGAAACTGGGCACCGAAAAAAAGATTTACCGAGCCTGGTTCAATACCAATGGCCTGCACTTATTTATTGTAGGATGTATTTTTATTGTTTGTACCTACCATTTGTTAAGCTTTAGAGCCGACCGTTCTTCTCTTTATTTCAGTATTTTTTGTTTTTTAATTATAATCAGAATTTTATCTACCGGCGAATGTCTGCTTGCACATCTTTCCTTGCTTTCCTGGTATTGGATTATCAAGCTGGATTACCTCAGTTTTTATTTGGGAGCCATGGCTTTTCTCATCTTTTTCAGATCGGTTTTCCCTGGTTTATTTCCAAAAAAAATTGCTTCTTACAGTCTGATACCGTATGGCATAGCGGCTACCATAGTTATTTTTTTTCCTGCTAATGTGTTTACCCATACGACCATCCCTATACAGTTGCTTACCATACTGATGGCTGCTTATCTCCTGTACTTATTATGCGTGGGTTATATCAGAAAAATGGAAAGTATCCTTTCCTTTCTGCTGGGTTTTGTCGCCATTTACGTTTCCTTTATCAACGATGTTTTATATGCCAACGACCTGATTATGACGGGCTATTACAGTTCGGTTGGTATTATGTTTTTTATACTCACACAAAAATGGCAGCTCTCTAAACAGTTTTCCATAGCTTTTATTAACCTGGAAAAAATGAATGAAACGCTGGTAGAAAAGAACAAACAAATTGAGGAGCAAAACGAAACGCTACAAAATCTGAATAAAGAGTTGGATTTATTTGCGCACCGGACCTCTCACGATTTGCGAGCGCCCATTGCCTCAGTGTTGGGTCTGATCGATCTTTCCAGGAATGAAAAAGACATAAGCCAGATAAAGAACTACCTGAACCTGAAGGAAAAAGCGCTAAAAAAGCTTGATAGTTTTATTGGAGATATGCTATTTTACTCGAGGAACTCTAGAACCAGCCTTGAACTGAACGAGATCGACTTCGATAAAATGGTGCATGAAACACTAAATATGTATACCCACTACAATAATTTCGACAGAATCAAAAAACATATAGATATTAGTCAGCAGGATGTTTTCGTGAGCGACGAAAAGCGATTGTCTGTGATTTTTAATAACCTGATTTCCAATGCCATCCGCTACAGCAATCCATATATAGAAAGCCCTTTTCTGCGAATAAAAATAATAGTGGATACCAAAATGGTCAAAATTGAAATAAAGGACAATGGCGTAGGTATCGAACAGAAGCATGTAGATAAAATCTTCGATATTTTTTTTCGGGCCAACCAGCATTCGAGTGGCTCAGGCCTGGGGCTGTTTCTGGTAAAAGAAACGGTAGGCAAACTGTCTGGTTCCATCAGCGTTTCCTCAAAAGTAAACGAGGGCTCCTGTTTTTGCGTTACTCTGCCCAATATGAAAAAACTTCAGCCTACAGAATCCTCTGTTTACTGATCCATGGGAATAGGTGGAAGCCGGTAAATGATATCCGCGTTCTCGTGAAAAAATTTACTCCGTTCCAAATGAGAGTAACCTTTTACAACTTCTTGTACTAGCTGAAACCATTGCTGGTACGTAGCGGCCAGTCGTAAAACCGGCCAGTCGCTGCCATACATTACCCGACTAAACCCAAAGCACTCGATCACGTGGTTGATATAGGGAGCCACATCTTCGGCTTTCCAGTTTTTATGATCAGCTTCGGTAACCACGCCTGATATTTTGCAACTGATATTGGGCAGGGCAGCCAGTTCTTTTATGTGTTTTCGCCACGATTCAAGCTGATTGTCCACAATATCGGGTTTTCCAATGTGGTCTAACACAAACTTAACATCGGGGCATTGTTTTACCAGTTCGGTAATGGCTGGCAACTGATGATGCCTTACACACACATCGAAGGTATAGTCGTATTGTTTTAGTAAACGAATGCCTTCAATAAAATTTTTCTGTAAACAAAAATCCGGTGCCTCATCCTGCAAGAGTCTGCGTACGCCCCGCACAAGTGGTTGGGTACCCAGCCAGGCCAGGTGCTCAGCCACATCTTTTCCTTTTTCCAATGAAGCATGGGCAATCATTCCCTGTATTTTGAAATGGTCTTCTGCCAGCGTATGCACCCAGTTTACTTCCTGCTGGCTGATGCTGTCGTCCATAGCGCTGGTACATTCCACGAACAGAATCTTCCCGATATTGAGTCCTTCAGTTTCCTGGGCGTAATCCTGAAATAAAAAATTTTTATTAATTTGTGGCGTATTATGCAGCCAGGAGTACTCAATATGTTCAATATTCCAGAGATGTACGTGGGTGTCTATAACAGGAATGTGGTTATCCATAATTAACTTAATTTTTATTTAATACAATTCGTCACAAAACAGGCAACGGTATCTGCTCACACTAAATCTTAAAAGCGAAGAAATGTTTAATGCGATTTCATTTAAATTTTCCTGCTACAATTATATTACTTCAGCCTATTTAATAAAAAGCGATTGGTTATAAATTTTATCCTGTACCGGGCAATTCGTAGCGTTACTACTGATCTGAAAGTGGTCTTTATCCAATAAATTGCACGTAAAACTGGTTTTCTGTTATAACTTTATATTTTGTCAAAAAATAATAAATTCTATGCCTGATAAAATCCGATGTTCCTGGTGTTTGAAAGACCAGCTTTATATGGATTACCACGATAACGAATGGGGTGTGCCTGTGCATAACGACCGGCAGTTATTCGAACTGCTGATTCTGGAAGGAGCACAGGCCGGGCTTAGCTGGCATACGGTGTTAAAGAAACGGGAAAATTACCGACAGGCTTTTGATAATTTCGATCCGAAAAAAATAGTGAACTATGACGAAGATAAAATTCAGTCCCTATTACTGAATCCCGGTATTATCAGAAATCAGTTGAAAATCCGGTCGGTAGTAACCAATGCGAAAGCTTTCTTAAAAATTCAGGAAACTTTTGATAGCTTCGACTATTACATCTGGCAATATACCAATCACGAGCCTATTATCAACTATCCGGAAACGTTAAAAGATGTACCGGCCACTTCCCCTATTTCCGATGCCATGAGCAAAGATTTGCTGCAACGGGGATTTAAATTTGTCGGTTCCACCATTTGTTATGCCTTTATGCAGGCCACAGGCATGGTAAACGACCATTTTACTACCTGCTGGAAAAAGACGGGTTGAACAACAGCTATTCGGTATATGCGAATGTTTTATAGGGTAATTAATTTAATTCCCAATAATTATCTACTACCTTCGCAGCAAAATAAAATTGTTAAATCCACAAGAAAACAATCTTTTCTAACCTTTAACTGTATTCTATTACATGCCTAAGGACAATAGCATAAAATCTATACTGATCATAGGGAGTGGTCCCATCATTATCGGACAGGCTTGCGAATTTGATTATTCAGGCTCACAGGCGGCCAAATCATTGCGGGAAGAAGGCATTGAGGTTACCCTCATCAATTCTAATCCGGCAACTATTATGACCGACCCTGTGATGGCCGACCATATTTATCTGCGGCCGCTGGAAAAAAAGTATATTATTGAAATACTGGAGAAACATAAAATAGATGCCGTTTTACCCACCATGGGTGGACAAACCGCGCTTAATCTGGCTATTGATTGCGAACAGGCAGGTATTTGGAAAAAATATGGTGTACGCATTATTGGGGTAGACATCAATGCCATAGAAACTACCGAAGACCGGGAAAAATTCAGGCTGCTGATGAAGAAGTTAAACATCAATGTGTGTGAAGGGCGTACCGCTACCTCTTTTTTATTAGGGAAAGAAATAGCCCAGGAAATAGGCTTTCCCCTGGTAATCAGACCATCTTATACCCTAGGTGGTACCGGAGGTGGCTTTGTGGAAAAACCTGAGAATTTCGACAAAGCCCTGAACAATGGCTTACATGCTTCTCCCATTCACGAAGTTCTGATAGAACAAAGCATTATGGGCTGGAAAGAATATGAGCTGGAATTGCTGAGAGATAACATTGGCAATGTCATTATTATCTGTTCGATAGAGAATTTTGACCCTATGGGCGTACATACCGGAGATTCTATCACCGTTGCTCCAGCCATGACCTTACCCGACACAGTATACCAGGAAATGCGCGATCTGGCGATCAGAATGATGAATGGAATCGGACAATTTGCCGGAGGCTGTAACGTACAGTTTGCCGTTAATCCGGAAGACGATTCTATCATTGCCATAGAAATTAATCCACGGGTATCTCGGTCATCTGCCCTGGCATCGAAAGCTACCGGATATCCCATTGCCAAAGTAGCCGCCAAATTAGCCATTGGCTATAATTTGGATGAGCTTAAAAACCAGATTACTGAAACCACGCCCGCCTTCTTTGAGCCTGCGCTGGACTATGTAATTGTAAAAATTCCGCGCTGGAACTTCGAGAAATTCCAGGGCGCCGATCCGCTGTTGGGCTTGCAGATGAAAGCCGTAGGAGAAGTGATGGGCATTGGCCGCACCTTTCAGGAAGCCCTGCAAAAAGCCTGTCAGTCGCTGGAAATTAAGCGAAATGGTCTGGGTGCTGATGGCAAAGAAGTAACCGATCAGGAAAAAATACTGTACAGCCTGGAACACCCCAGTTGGGACCGGTTATTCCATATTTACGATGCCTTTAAACTGGGCATATCTTTCTCAACCATTGAGCGGCTCACCAAAATAGACAAGTGGTTTTTGCGGCAAATCGAAGATCTGGTTGATTTTGAGGACGACCTTGAGAAATTTACCCTGGATACCATTCCAAAGGACATGCTGCGCACAGCCAAAACAAAAGGTTATGCCGACCGGCAGATTGCCCATCTGTTGCGTTGCCTGGAAAGTCAGGTGTATAATAAAAGGATGGAAATGAACATCCACCGGGTGTACAAAGTGGTAGATACCTGTGCGGCTGAATTTGAAGCAAAAACACCTTATTTTTATTCTACTTTTCAGGAAGAAAACGAATCGGTGGTTACCGACAAGAAAAAAGTAGTAGTACTGGGATCGGGCCCGAACCGCATTGGGCAGGGTATCGAATTTGACTATTCCTGCGTGCATGGGGTGCTGGCTGCCAAAGAATGTGGTTACGAAACCATCATGATTAACTGCAACCCCGAAACCGTTTCCACTGATTTTGACATTGCCGACAAGCTGTATTTTGAGCCCGTGTTCTGGGAACATATCTACGACATTATTCTGCACGAAAAGCCGGTAGGAGTAATTGTACAGTTGGGCGGACAAACCGCGCTGAAACTGGCTGAAAAACTGAACCGCTATGGCATAAAAATTCTGGGTACCAGTTTTGAAGCACTGGACTTGGCAGAAGATCGCGGTAGTTTTTCTAACTTACTGAAAGAAAATGATATTCCTTATCCAGAGTTTGGTGTGATTGAGGATGCGGAATCGGCCCTGGAATTATCGCATACCATCGGATTTCCACTGCTGGTGCGCCCTTCGTATGTATTGGGTGGGCAAAGCATGAAAATTGTGATCAATGAGAAGGAACTGGAATCGCATGTGGTGCATATTTTACAAGATATGCCTGACAATAAAATTCTGCTCGACCATTTTCTGGATGGCGCCATTGAAGCTGAAGCGGATGCCATTTGCGATGGGGAGCAGGTGTATATTATTGGCATTATGCAGCACATTGAGCCAGCCGGTATCCACTCAGGCGATTCCTATGCCGTACTGCCTCCCTACAATCTGGGCGACTTTGTGATGCGGCAAATTGAAATGTATACCAAAAAAATTGCCCTGGCGCTGAGAACCGTCGGGCTCATTAACATACAGTTTGCCATTAAAGACGATAAGGTTTATATTATAGAAGCGAATCCACGGGCTTCCCGTACCGTACCTTTTATTTGCAAGGCGTATGGCGAACCTTATGTGAATTATGCTACCAAAGTAATGCTGGGAGAAAAGAAAGTAAGCGACTTTACCTTCAAGCCTAACAAAAAAGGATATGCCATTAAGGTGCCTGTATTCTCATTCAATAAATTCCCGAATGTAAATAAAGAATTAGGCCCGGAAATGAAATCAACCGGCGAAGCCATATACTTTATTGATGATTTAATGGACGATTATTTTCTGGAAATTTACCGAGAACGAAACTTATATCTGAGTAGATAAGTTTAGTATAGTAAAAACAAATTTTTCGAAGATGTCACTAAAGTTATTAATCATATTATTCCTTGTTGGTTTTATAGTTTATAAAGCAGGCCGGTTTTTATATAAAATACTTTATTTTCTGGCAGGAGGAAGACCTCCTTATTCCCAGCAGACCTTCAATGGAAAAAACTATCGTAATGGAACGGCCAACGGCCAACCCGATAAACGCCGGGCGCCAAACAGCAATCTGAATATTGAATATATTCCTGATGATAAAAATAAAGATAAAAAAGATTTTAGAGGCGGGGAATATGTCGATTATGAAGAAGTAAAATAATTTATAGAAAACTTATTTTATATGAGAGAAGATGAAGTTGAAGAGTATTTAGAAAGTGTATCCATGGATATAACATTTCTGGAAGAAAAATTACAAAATGATATTCAAAATCCAGCGATAACGTCATTATCGAAACCAAAAGTTGCTTCTTCGCTTGAAAATTTAAGAAGATGTTTGGATTATATAACTAAAGATGTTTTTGAAATTGTAATCCTACCTTCACTTACTAACTTTCCAGAGGAAAAAAGAGAAAAATTAAGAAAAAATTCAAAATTTCCATATGGAAAAGACCTGTCTCAATTTACAAGTATGCTTAATAGCTCATTGCCTGATCTTGAAAATTTAGACCAGGATGTTTTTATGGAATTTAAATCAATTCAACTTTTCGAAAATAAACAGAGTACAGTTTATGATTTATGTAGTCGGACAAATACTTTAAAACATGATCATTCAAACCAAATTAAACAGGAACTAAATGATGGTCTGATCGTTGAAGATAGTTTTTATATAAAAAACTCTTCTGATATACTTTTTGTTGATTGTTCAATTGAGGATAAAAAAATTGACTATTTAAGAATTAATGATTCTGATACTTGTGACGTAGAATTAATTGCCAACTTACCACTTGAATTGAGAAGTATTAATCATAGAACCACATTTTGTTTTAAAGACTCAAAAATAGATGTGCTAAACTTAATTACACATAGCCTTATTATTATTTTAAAATTCAAAGAAAAGATTTACTATTTACTTCAAAAAAATATATAAAAAAAGCAAACCAATAGCATGGTTTGCTTTTTTTATTTCGTTTTGCCTGCTTCTACTCAAATACTCACTCGCTCCGTCCTTCAGGGCGGAGCAATAAATGCCCAAATAGGGAGAGGGCTTTAGCCCTTTTCAAACTCATATTTGCTGATAAATTCTTCATATTCTTCCTGAAAGCCTTTCTTTGTATGATGGGCTTCCTGGTTACGAATATATCGCCTTACCACCTCAACCTGTGAATGACTTACCGAAGCCGCGAAATATTCACCCTGCCAGCCAAACTTTGTTTGGGTCAGTTTGTTTTTGTTGATCCAAAAAGAAGATTCACCTTTTAGTAAATTGGCGATGGTAGCTATATTTTGATCCGAATTAATGGACAGTAAACAATGTACATGCTCAACATACCCGTTGATATGGTCCAGATGAATTCCCTTACCCTGAGCATATTCTTTGATGTGTTGAAAAACCTTATACCTGATACTTTTGGTCAGATAAGGCTTTCTGTCTTTGGTCGTCCAAACCATGTGTATCCAGATTTTTATATATGGCATTTTTCCTTCCTTTTTTAAGGGCTAAAGCCCTAAGTTCTTTTGATCTTTCTTAACTCCGCCCTGAAGGACAGAGTTACTTACCAGATTTTAAAAGGCTAAAGCCATGCTATTTTTGCTATGTCTTCTGATTTTCACCTTCAAGAAAGATATTCCTAAGTACCTTTATATGAGATTTTGTGTTTTCAGAGGTGTTTAGTTAAGCATCTCATGGGTTTTCAAGAGTTTTTTTATGCCAATTTGTTTGTATTGCTGCCAAAAGGGTGGAAAGGAGTATGTAAATTTCTTTTAATAGTCAGCGCATTGATTAGGCAAGGAACCAAGGTTGGATCTGCCTGCTTCGTCATAGCTTTAGAAAAGGTAATCGAATTCTTATATTTATTTCATCCTTTCCAGCAATTCCTTCATTTGGCTTTCCAAAACGGCTACCCGCTCTTCCAGCATTACTGGAGGCTTTAACAGGGTACTGAAATATCCTTCTACTTTCCACAGTTCCAACAGGTCTTTTGGCTGAATTTCCAGGGGGTTGGCCACCGCGTTATCCGCTTTAAATTCCCAGGTTTTGCGTTTGGTCGCCAGCCGCCTTACATAAATATCAGTTGGGGTAACTGCCACACACACATCTCCGATTTCCAGGGTTTTGGCTTCTCCCACCGAAACCGGGGAGCATGAAAGGATGTCTCCGGCATGCAATCCTTGCCCGTTGAACTCCATGGCATTGTCCTGCACCTCAAAAGCGCGCGACTTTTTGTGTCGGGTATGCGGCAAACGAATGCAGGGCAGCTTATTGATAAAGTCTTTATTCAGGTAATTCACAATATATTCCAGGTAAATTTCCTTGTTGACCAGCGGCGTATCTTCCTGGCTTTCATCTGTGTCGGTTTTCCGGACTGTCGCAGGCTGACTCTCCTTGAATTCTTTATTAAAGATATCGAATTTATAGAGTTCGTTCACGGTAAGCTCTTTGGTTAGCAGCACATCTACCGATAAGCCAAAATAATTGGCTATTTTTATGATAGTGTCTGTTTTTGGTTCAGCCCTTCCTTCTTCATAAGCCCCTACACTGGGCCGGGCTAATCCAAACATTTCAGCAAAATCAGCCTGACTGATCTTCTTTACCGTTCTTATTTTTCTGATATTTTTCCCTATCAATGACATTTTATAAAAAAATTTTAGCTAAAAATTTGAGCAATGCTAACTTTTTTAGTAAACTTACGTAAATAATTCTTAACCGAAAACAAAATTGAATTAATTATCCCAAATTGAAGTAAATATTCTTTTAGAAAAAATTTAAACGATCAACTATCATGAACCAATCATTTGCCAAGGTAAAAGATTATCTCCTGGAGCTGGATTACACCATGGTGTACGAAAGTGAAAAAGAAGGCGTGTTTATCATTGAAAATGAAGAGATGGGCATCAGTAAAATGGTGGTAGGCTGTGCCGACCCCCTACTGATTATCGAACAGTATATTTTCGATATCCGGGAGCCCTCTATGGAAATTTATCAAAAGCTGCTGCAAAAAAACCGTGATATTATTCATGGCGCTTTTGTACTCGACGAATCAGGCCGAAAGGTGATATTCCGTGATACACTGCAAATTGAAAATCTGGACCTGAACGAACTGGAAGCCTCCTTTAACTCTTTAGGACTATTATTAAGCGAGTATTCCGACGAAATTATCAGGTTTAGCAAGCAGCATGCGCTTAAACATATACATTCATAAAACAACTTTACCCAATATTTATCAATTAAAATTCATTAACTTAAAATATTATAACAATGAACATTTTCAGTAGATTTTTCAAAATAGGACAGGCAGAAACTCATGCGGTGATTGATCAGCTTGAAAACCCAATCAGGATGACCGAGCAGGGTATCCGCGATATGAAAGTGGATCTGGATAAAAGCTTACAGGCATTGGCCGAAGTAAAAGCCATGACCATTCGCGCTAAAAACGATACCCATACTTATCAGCACCAGGTAACCGATTATGAAAAGAAAGCGATTTTATTACTAAAAAAAGCAGAAGCCGGAGAAATGGAAAGTACAGAAGCCGACCGCCTCGCTACTGAAGCCCTGACCAAAAAAGAACAGGCACAGCAGCAGGTAAGCAGACTTACCGAAGAGTATAAAAAATACGAAGCTTCGGTACAACAATTGGAGAGCAACATCAGAACGTTGCGAAGCAACATCAGCAAATGGGAAAACGAACTTCGTACGCTGACGGCCCGGATGAAAGTGAGCTCTGCTACCAAAACCATGAACAAGCAACTGGCAAAAATTGATTCTTCCAGTACGGTTTCTATGCTGGAAAGAATGAAGGAGAAAGTAGAGCAGGAAGAAGCGCTGGCTGCCTCTTATGGTGAAATTGCCAACGAAAGCAAATCGGTAGATGAAGAGATCGACAAAGCCCTGGATCATAAACCAGGACAGGCTTCTAAAAGTCTGGAAGACCTGAAAAAACGGATGGGTCTGTCTCAGAATCCAGCTGAATAATACCATAGAACCGGTATGATCTGATCCATCAGGTCATAGCCGGTTCCATCCCGGCGGGGTACGCTAATAATAATAAATAGCACACAGATGAAAGAATTGCTTAACGCCGCCGTTTCCGCTCCTAATCTGCTTCCCACAGCACTGCTCGTGTTTGTGCTGGTATACTGGATCGTGGTAATTCTGGGAGCCATTGACCTGGATTTTATCGACCTCGATCTGGAATTGGGCGAAACCGAGGCAGACGGCGTGGCGGAAGGTGAGTTTTCAGCTGCCTGGCTCAACGCAGTATTGTCGTTTTTCAACTTGGGCCAGGTTCCTTTCATGGTGTTTTTAACATTTCTGATTATCCCGATCTGGGTAATCTCGGTAATGGGCAACTATTACCTCGACAATACTTCATTCGGCATATCAATGCTATTATTCATGCCCAATCTGGTAATCAGTTTGTTTATCGCCAAATTCCTGACCATGCCGTTCATCGGATTATTCCGAACCATGGATCAGGAAACAGGCGAAACAATGATTGGAAAAATTTGTACCGTTACCTCAACCGTAAGCAGCGGTAAGGTAGGACAGGCAAAGGTGAAAACCACCGGCGCTCCGCTTTTGCTTAATGTGCTTACCTATAATGAGGTAACCTTACAACACGGCGATACGGGTATTGTAATCGATCGTCGGAAGGACCGCAATATTTATTTTATTGAACCCTATATAAATTAATACTCATCATGGAAATGTCTATGCTCTGGGCTCTGATCATTATTGGAGCCGTTCTCACGATAGGTTTGCTATCGCTGATCATCAAAATGTATAACAAGGCCGTACAGGGAGAAGCCCTGGTACGCACAGGATTGGGCGATGTGAAAATTTCGTTCTCCGGACTTTTCGTCGTGCCTATTCTTCACAAAATGGAGGTGATGGACATTACGGTAAAAACCATCGTGATTTCCAGAATGAGCGAAGATGGGTTAATTTGTAAAGATAATATGCGTGCCGATATCAAGGTTACTTTCTTTATCAGGGTTAATAAAACCATAGAGGATGTGGTACACGTAGCGCAGTCGATTGGTTGTAAACGCGCTTCCGACCATGAACAACTGGAAATTCTGTTCGATGCCAAATTCTCTGAAGCCTTAAAAACGGTGGGAAAACACTTTGAATTTGTTGAATTATATAACTCCCGCAGAGAGTTTAAAGAAAGAATTCTGGATGAAATCGGCACCGACCTGAACGGTTACGTACTGGACGATTGCGCCATCGATTACCTGGAGCAAACCCCGATTACTTCGCTGAACGAACATAATATTCTGGATGCGGAAGGTATCAAGAAGATTATTGACCTTACTGCCCAGCAAAAAGTGCAGTCTAACCTGATAGAGAACGAAAAGCGGAAAACTCTGAAAAAACAGGATGTGGAAGCACAGGAAACCATACTGGAACTGGAAAGGCAACTGGCCGAAACCGAAGAAAAACAACGTCGTGAAATTGCCAACATCAAGGCGCGCGAACTGGCCGAAACCGAAAAAGTACAGCAGGAAGAGCGGCTAAAAAGCGAAAAAGCCCGCATAGCCACCGAAGAAGAAATCGGCATTGCCGAACAGAATAAAGAACGGCAGGTACTGGTAGCCCAAAAAAATAAAGAACGTACCGATGCCGTAGAAACCGAGCGCGTACAACAGGCCAAAATGCTGGAAGCCACCGAAAAAGAGCGTATTGTGGAACTGGCACAGATCGCGAAAGAAAAATCGCTGGAAGAAGAGAGAAAGAATATACAGGAAGTAATTCGCGAGCGGGTTGTGGTAGAAAAAGCTACCGTAATAGAAGAGGAGAAAATTAAAGACACCAAGGCCATGGCTGAGGCAGAGCGAAGCAAGCAGGTAGCGCTGGTTAATGCCGCACGGGATGCGGAAGAAGCGTTGGTGAAAGAAATAAAAGCCGCTGAGGCCGCCAAACAAGCTTCTGAGTTCAAAGCCAAGCAGGTAATGATTGACGCCGAAGCTGAAAAATCTTCTTCCGAACATCGGGCGCAGGCCATCAAGACCATGGCCGAAGCCGAAGCTTCTCAAAAGGCTGCACTCGGTTTGGCCGAAGCGCAGGTAATGGAAGCCAAAGCCCTGGCTCGTGAAAAAGAAGGGCAATCTGAAGCCAAAGTCATTGAAATGAAAGCGGAAGCAGAAGCGGAAGGGATTAAAGTTACCTCCGGCGCACAGGCCGAAGCCGATGAAAAACTGGGTTTTGTAGCCGCCCGGGTAAATCGTGAAAAAGGATTGGCCGAAGCGGAAGTGGTAGAAGTGAAAGCCGCGGCCGAACAGAAAAAAGGCATAGCCGAAGCCAAAGTGATGCGCGAGAAATTCAGTGCCGACGCACAGGGTGTGAAAGAAAAAGCCCAGGCCATGCAGGCGTTGGACGGTGTTGGCAAAGAGCACGAAGAATTCAAGCTGCGACTGGAAAAAGATAAAGTAATCGCGCTGGCCGATATCAATATTCAGAAAGATATCGCGGAAGCACAGGCCAAAGTAATTGCCGAAGCATTGAAATCTGCTAACATTGAAATTATTGGTGGCGAAACCATGCTGTTTGAGCAAATTATGGGGTCTATTACCAAAGGCAAAGCCATCGATAAAATGCTGGGCAACAGCGCCGTATTAACCGATGTGAAAAATGCCTTTTTCAATACCAATGGCGGATCTTCTTTCAAAGATAATCTGCACAAGTTCATCGATCAGTTCGGCATCAGTTCAGAGGATGTGAAAAACCTATCGGTTTCAGCCCTGATTATGAAAATGATGGGAACCACCCAAAGCCAGGATATAAAACAAAACCTGGGGCAATTGCTGAATGTGGCCAAAGCCGCTGGCATTGCCGATGAGCCGGCCAGAAAGATTCAGATATAAACCAGGTAAAAAATATTTCATTCCAGGAATAGCCTGTTTTCAGCCGGCTTTACCGGGTGAAGTATTTCTGAACCATTGCTTTATTCAACCAACCATTAAACCAATCCTGCCATGTATGTAGTCAATGTGTTACTCGGAGCCATATTTTGTATCATAGCTTTTGCGCTTAATAAGTACAATGCCCGGTATGTGCTTTCGGGGTACAATACCCTTTCGGAAGAGGAAAGAAAACAATTTGATCTGAAAAATTATCTCAGGTTTTTTAAAAGGTTTTTTCTTACCGTTGGTATGGCTATTATGGTTGGCTTTTTTCTGCTCGATCAGTTGGTAGACACAAAAATCGCTACCGCATTTACGGTACTATTTCCATTGATCGCGCTCTTTTATTTCATGATCAGCAGTAGCCGGTTTAACCATAATCCGCCAGAAAAGAAGAAGTCAATAGCTCTGATTATATCATTTATCATTATCGGCATTTCCATTATTGGGTCTACTACCTTATTGGTTGGAAGTATTCTGGATAACAAAATTACTTTCGAGGAAAAAGCTACCAGCATATCAGGCTTTTATGGAGAAGATATTCCTTACCTCAATATTATTTACCTGGATACTGTGAACACACTTCCCGCCATTAGTTACCGTGCTAATGGCATTGCATTGGGGAGTAGCTGCCTGAAAGGATATTTCAAAACCCGGGATCGAAATACGGTAAAGCTGCTGATTAATGAGGACAAACCACCTTATATTCAGCTCAAAACCAATAACGATCAGTCTATCTTTTTCAATGCCAGCAACCCGGAACAAACTAAGTCTATTTACGATAAACTGCGGGAACGCGTGATGTATATGTCTGTGAAATAAGAAATTTAAATTAAAACAATGCCTGAAAATATGCCTGTTGTTGATGCTGGTCTAACCCATGAAAAAGTAAAGCTGGAAGGTGGTTCGTACGAAATATTACAAAACCGTTTGAACCAACAGCGTGAAAAGCTTTTTGCTCAATTGGAAAAGCTGAATCAGTCGCGTAAAGAGGTTTTTGGTGCTATCGAAACCCAACTGATTGCTACCGAGCGTATTTCTACCGATCATAATTGCATTCCCTATGATATGGTGCCGGTAGGGCAACAGTTTATTTTTGGCTATAATGTGCATTTAGGCTTAAAATCGGAAATAGAACTTTCGGATGTTTTTAGTATGTATGAATATCAGGATCGTAGTTTCTACCGCCTTTCCCTGGAGCTAATCGAGAATGCTGATTTCGTCCGCGATTTCCAAAAATTGTATAAGTATTACAAGCATACGCGGTTTTCCCGATTTACCACAGCAGGCCCTTACCTGTATATGATTTTTCAGGTAGGAAAAAGCGCATCCGATATCAAAGCTTTCAAATGGGGTATTAAAAGCAATACTTTACAATACCTGGACGATCGCAGCGATCATGAAATTACATTTCCGGCGCAACACGAATTTACCTGGAAAAGAACTACCCGCGATGACCAGCGGGAAGGGAAATTCCCGCATATTTCTATTGAAAACCGCGTGTTTGTAGAAACTATTGGTGGTGACCTGACCATTAAGGTTGAGGATAATACCGATGAAGGGCAAGGCATTTATACAGAGCCTGTAGATGAAAAAGACCAAACCCTGGACGATGCTGAAATCTACTATGTTATTCTGGATCATATCATTCTATTGAAAATCAAACCCTACCAGGAAAAAGACTTCCGGTTCCTGGCCTATAATGAGAAGCTTCGGACAGTCCGCCGGATTGATGCCATCAAACATGCCTGCCTGCTGCTACCCGACGATCAGGGTATTATTTTTTCTGAAGGGTATTACCTGCAAACCGGTGAGTTCAAGCAGTTTGAAAGCCGGTTGGAAACCCGGTTGGAAACCCTGGTTTATGAGAAAAAAGTAACCTCACCCAATGGTGAAGATTTTCTCTATGTTTTCTATAACCAGCAAAACGGAGTGTATCTGTTGCTTCCTTATAACCTGATTGAGCAAACTGTAAAAAACCCGATCGTTTGCCATGGTTATGCCATTTTTGAGAATGGTGAACTTTGCTATTTCAATGCCGATAATGAACCCAAAAAGCACCATGCCATCCGCATCTGGCAAACCCCGTTTACCGGACCCGATTTTAAACTGGAAAGTCATGGCGAATCGTATCTGTTTAAAATCGGCAACAAAGATATTGTACGGGCGATGGCCGAATGCAATGCCATCAATTCGCTTATTCAGAAAGGCGATCAGTATCAGGACTTATATGCCGATTTGCGTAAAGAGGCAACCTCTATTCTGGACAGTTACCATTGGCTAAATCACGCTGATGCTTTTTTACTGAGCGAACCTTTAAAAGCCATTCACGAAACCGCTACCGCAGCCATTGACGAATTTGAGAAAGTCCGGAAAATTAGAAAAAACACCGAGGATCAGGTAAAAGAGGTAACGCAGGAAGCCGACGCACTGATTAATTCATTGAAAAGGGAAAAGCCGGCCCATATTTATGATTTTGTGAACCTGCTGTCCCGGCTTCGGGAACTATTGGGGAAAGTGCTTTCGCTCAAAGAATTGCGGTATGTAGATATAGCACTGGTAGAAAATTACGAGCAGAAACTTAATGAAAACACCCGCGAAGTTTCGCGCCAATGTGTACAATTTCTTTTGCGGGAAAAAGCCCTGGAGCCATACCATCAGCAGGTTCAGGAATTAGATACTTCCGTAGAAAAAGTAACCAAAGTAGTGGAAGCTCACCAAGTTGAAACTGAAACAGATAAAACCAGTGCGGAACTGGAAATGCTGATGGAAACGGTGAGCAACCTTGAAATTGAAGATGCCACAGAAACTACCCGCATCATCGATGCTATTTCGGCTATTTTTTCTTCTTTAAATAAAGTAAAAGCCAGCCTGAAACGGAAAAGACAGGAATTACTGACCCAGGAAGGAAAAGCGGTTTTTATTGCCCAATCCAAACTTATTCAGCAGGCGCTGGTCAATTACCTGGATATTTCCGATACGCCGGAAAAGTGCGATGAATATGCCGCCAAACTGCTGGTACAACTGGAAGAACTGGAAGGCAAATTTTCTGAGTTTGAAGCGTTTTCCGAAAAAATAGCAGCCCAGCGCTACGAAGTGTATAATGCCTTTGAAGCTAAAAAAGTTTTACTGATTGAAACCAAAAACAAGCGGGCCAACCTGTTGTTGCAATCTGCCAATAGGGTTATCAAATCCATTCAGAGCCGTGTCAACAGTTTTAAAGACGTAAGTGAGCTCAATGGTTATTTCGCTGCCGATTTTATGGTGAATAAAATCAGGGAAATCGCGCGGGAACTGCTTACCCTGGGCGATACGGTAAAAGCTGATGATATACAGAGCAGACTCAAAACCACCCGGGAAGATGCCGTGCGGCAACTGAAAGATAAGGCCGAACTCTTCGTGAACGGAGCCGGCATTATTCGCTTTGGTAATTTCCAGTTTTCGGTCAATACAAGTGCATTGGGCATTACCACCGTTGTTAAAGACGAGCAGATGTATTTCCATCTTACGGGCACCAATTTCTATGAGCTGGTCAGTGATCCCGAAATTACAGCCCACCGGGTATTGTGGAATCAGCACCTGGTTTCTGAAAATCAGCAGGTATACAGGGCCGAATACCTGGCTTTTAAAATACTGGAAGCAGGCGGAAAGCGGTTCAATACCGCAGATGGCAACCATTTAAGTACAAAAGAATTGAATAACCTGCCGGAAAAAGAATTGCTGCAATATGTACAGCAGTTTATGGCCGTTCGCTATCAGGAAGGATACATCAAAGGCGTACACGATTTTGATGCTTCACTGATACTGAAAGGTCTGGTGGAAATTCTGACCACAGCTGGCTTGCTTCGGTATACGGCAGAAACTCGTGCCTGTGCCACGCTGTTCTGGAAAACCTTTTCGCGGGAAGATCAGAAACAGCTTTTTGACGATCAGATCAAAGGTGCTGGCGCTATTTTAACAGCTTTTCCGGAAAGCGATGAGTTTGATAATTTACTGGCAGCTTTACAGAAAGAGCTTGTGAATTTTGTCAGGGAAACCGGTTTATTTTCCGAAACCAGTGTGCCTCAGGCGGCGACTTACCTGTTTCACGAACTTACCCATGATAACGATTTTGTAACCGACCAGCAGGCAGTTACCATTGCGGAAGCCTTTTCAAAACATATCAAAGAAACCAAAAGTAAGGAAGCTTTTGACAATTCCATATCCCGGTTCAAAAATCATCCGGTATTACAATTTAATTTGGTCCGAAAGTGGATCAGGTCGTTTTTAAAGCAAACCAGGCAGGCAGCACAGCTTGAGTATGCCGATGAAGCCAGTGTGTTGCTTTTTTATGGTGATCCTGATCCCGCACATAAAGTAGCCATCGCGCAAAGTCATGAAATACCAGCCTTGCGGGGTACGCATGCCGTTATTGTGGAAGGGAAATACCAACTCCACCTCCATCAGTTTATGGATAAACTCCAGCAATACGATGCGCTAACGGTACCTGCTTTCAACCGCTTTTCTGAATTGAAGAAAGCACTTACCCAGCAGTTTGAAGCCGACCTAAGGCTTAACGAATTAAAACCGATCGTGATGTCGTCTTTTGTGCGTAACAAACTGATTGACAAAATTTATTTACCTTTGATTGGTGCCAACCTGGCAAAGCAGATAGGGACTGCCGGTGAAAACAAGCGCACCGACCGCATGGGCATGCTGATGTTGATATCGCCGCCGGGGTATGGCAAAACCACCCTGATGGAGTACATTGCCCACCGGCTGGGCATCGTGTTTGTGAAAATTAACGGGCCGGCCATCGGGCATAAAGTTACTTCCGTTGATCCGGCAGAAGCTACCAATGCGGCTGCACGGGAGGAACTGGAAAAGCTGAACCTGGCTTTTGAAATGGGCGACAATGTAATGATTTATGTAGACGATATCCAGCATTGTAACCCTGAATTTATGCAAAAATTTATTTCCCTCTGCGATGCGCAGCGCAAAATTGAGGGCGTATACAAAGGGAAAAGCCGAACGTATGATTTTCGTGGCAAAAAGGTTTGTGTGGTAATGGCCGGGAACCCCTATACTGAAAGCGGTGAGAAATTCCAGGTTCCGGATATGCTTTCCAATCGTGCCGATATTTACAACCTGGGCGATATTATTGGCGATTCCGCCCATGAATTTAAGCTCAGTTACCTGGAAAATGCCCTCACTTCCAATCCGGTGTTGCATCAGCTGGCCGGAAAAAGTCAGAAAGACCTGTACACGTTCGCGGATATTGCCGCTACGGGTATGCACGACGGCATCGACTTTGAAACCAATTATTCGCCAGAAGAAATCAGCGAATATGTGGCGGTACTTAAAAAGCTGCTGGTGGTACGCGACACCGTATTGGCGGTAAACAGCGAATACATTCGGTCGGCCGGTCAGGCTGATATGTACCGCACCGAGCCTGCTTTCAAACTGCAGGGTTCTTACCGCGACATGAATAAGCTTGCCGAAAAAGTAATGCCTTTGATGAATGAGAAAGAGCTGCAAACGCTAATCATGACACACTATGAAAACGAAGCCCAAACCCTAACCACGGGTGCCGAGGCCAATCTGCTGAAGTTCAAAGAAATGACAAAGCAGATGACCGATAATGAAAAAACACGGTGGACTCAGATTAAAAACATATTTGCCGAGCAACAGCAAATGAAAGGCTACGGCGAGCACCAGGTAGGGCAGGCCATCGCCAAAATAGGAAACACACTGGTACAAAGTCTGGAAGGCATTAAAGAGGCTTTAAACAAAGAGAAGTAGCCTTTTCGAATGCTGCCAAAAATTAAATGCATGCATCACGCCCCGCTTAAGAATTGATTTATTGGGTACAGAACGATACATTAGCGCAAAGTCTGGATGGTATTAAAGAGGCTTTGAATGAAGGAAAATAAGATTTCCAATTTGTGCCGTAGTTAAATTTTTGTTCAATTAAAAAGTGAAAATATGGCGATACCATATTATTTAGTAGACAATGCCCTTACAGAAAACCCCAATGATTTTCGGGGTGTGTTGGGGCTGAAGGGGGTTAAAACAGAGCTGGACATTGTTGTCAGGATTCTGAAAAACAATGTGGGTATCTCAGAGGCGGAGATTCTGGCGGTGTTAAAGCAGGAGCAGAGTGCCATTAAGGAATTTCTGGAAGATGGGTACAAAGTAGATGCCGGGCTGTTTGCCATTAAGCCTACCATGAAGGGAGTGTTCGATAGCGCGAAAGAAATTTTTACGGATGAAAAACATGCCTTACGATTCAGAATAGCCCCGCGGAAAGCACTGAAGGCAATTTTGAAAAATATTTCTCTGGTTAAAGTAGTGAATGGCGGAGTACGTCCTGTGATTACCGTTTTTGAGGATATGATCAGCAAAACCAACGACGACACCATTACCCCCGGAAAAACCGCCAAACTGTTTGGCGACAAGCTAAAGTTTGACGTGGAAGATGTGGAGCAGGGCATTTTCTTTATTAAAGATAAGTATAAGGATAATTCAAATAGGAAGCATAAAAAAGGAATCATTTCTTGGTGATCTATTTGATTTTTAATGAATAGAAAATACTTAGTCAAATTTTCAAAAATAAAAATAGCGGCATCCAACAATGAAGAAGGGATAAAAAATTTTTATCTGACCTGGCGCTAAATTTAAGCTCTCATTCATCGAGTCTGTGAGCTCACTACATTTTGTCTAACCCCGTACCTGAAGGTATCCCCCATCATTTTTTAATGGTCAGTAAATCATACTTGCTGCTATTCCTTGCTGATGCTTGCAATTAATTGCAACTAAGTACTAAGACAAATTTAGTTTAAATCATGTAATTTTGTTCAAAAAAAGGTATGGGCAAAATCCGAGTCATAGAATTAACAGAGGCACAACGCTTAGCATTAGAAAAAGGCTATCAGCAAGGGAGAACTCACTTTTTCCGTCAATTGTGCCAGATGGTGCTTCTTAAAAGCCAAAGACGCTCTTCAAAAGAACTAGGAGCTATCATAGGTAAATGTGAGCAAACAGTGAATAGCTGGTTAGATCGTTGGGAGAGGGAAGGCATTACTGGTTTGCAAATCAAGCCGGGCCGGGGTGCTAAGCCTAAAATAGATCAACAAAAGGATATGGAAAAGGTCAAACAAGTGGTTAAAGGGAACCGACAACGCCTATCATTAGCCAAAGCTGAATTGGAAGTAATGCTTAACAAAAAGTTTAGTACCAAAACATTAAATCGCTTTGTAAAAAAAATGGTGGACGATTCAAACGCATTAGACGAGCTTTAAAAGGAAAACCCTTAGCTGAGGTATATGCGCTAAAGAAGGCATATTTATTTGAGATAGAACAATTAGCTGAAAAACAATGGATTGATTTATATTATGGCGATGAAACACAAGTAAGCCTGACGCCTTGCGTGCCCTATGGCCGCGTCGGCGGTCCGATGGCAATTTTCTGACGAGCAAGTCCTCATGCCTACGGCAAAAGGAGGTAAACTCAACTGTTTTGGGCTTATATCCCGACGGAATCACTTAATCTGCAAGACTACCAGTCAATCTATTGACAGTGAATTTATTGTCCAACAAATGGAAACCTTATCCTTGAAAATTAACAAACCAACCGTTGTAGTGTTAGATAACGCGCAACCGCACACTGCTCATAAAGTCAAAGCAAGCTTCCAAGTTTGGCAAAATCGGGGCTTATATATCTTTTATCTGCCCACTTACTCTCCACAACTTAATATCGCTGAAACCCTGTGGAGAAAGCTTAAATATGAATGGCTTAGGCCAGAAGATTATCAATCAGAGGAAAATTTAGCCTATGCTGTTAATCGTGCTTTTGCTGCTGTGGGTTCTTTACTTAGTATTCAGTTTTCCCCTTTTAATTTAAACTAATTATGTGCAGGTACTTAGTAGCAAGTAAGCCATATTTTAGGACAAATATCCAGCAAAAGAGTATTTGATAATTTTATCATAAAGTCCTAAAGACTTGTCAAAGTATCCCCCTTTTTTGATACAGTTGCTTGAGAAACTCCTTGACTTTGTTTCTGTTAAAATACTCTGGATCAAAAAGTATGTGTTCCTGCCAATACCCTTCTATCTGCACTGACTCAGTAATGTTATTTTTTAGTTTTTGCTCAGTAGAAATAATAGCTCCTAATCGCGCCCATATCTTGATTTGCTGATGAAATAGTTTTAATAAAAACTGATCGTATAATTTAGGCCCACCTATTTCTTCTGGGAGACAAGCTCGTTTTCCGGCAAGACAGACCGGATACTGTATAGCAGGATCGAAAGGTAATAGCTTTTTCCATCTAATCAGAGGTTTCCACACTTCTGTAAAGTCAATTCATAAGTGAATTTCAAGCGTTGGCCGCGCCATTGAGCAGAGGATTCAAGTCTTTCAAGCACACTTTCATGGGATGGTCACTGAACATCATGCCCCCAATATGGCTAACACCATAATTTTTGCCGTAGATTTTGAGGCAATTCAAATGTGTATCACTCCATCCCATGACATGCTGAACAATGTAATGGAGTTCAGCCATGGTGGTGTCAGCTCGGACAATAAATTTTCTCCAAATCATCGGAGAGATGCCAACCAGATGAAATTTAAATTGATAGAGCGCTTCGGTTTCAGCAGCCATATTGGCAAGTGTGCTTTTAACCAATATAATAAATTTGATATTGGTGAACAATGACGCAGCCAGTATCTTGTATTGCCCCACGGTTTTTTATGCTCTCCTAGGAGCTAGTTTAAATCATTTGAGCCTATCATCTGTCGGCTTCCCCTCAATTTTGACCTATAATTCTCTATTCTACTTTTTTATTCAGCTACGCATTTTAACTGAATCCAAAAAGTACTTCCTTCACCTTCTTTGGAATGCAGTCCAATACCACCGCCCATCGCTTCAATAAATTCCTTTGAAATAGCTAACCCAAGCCCTGTACCTTCACTGTTATTATCGGATATACGGGTAAACTTATGGAATATCCGTTGCTGGTCGACAACTGCTATGCCCCTTCCTTTGTCAATTACGGCAATTTTTATATATTGATCTTCAGTCTGAGCGGTGATAAGGATGGTGCCATGTTCGGGCGAATATCGGATGGCATTGGTTAGAAAATTATTCAGTACCCAGACTGTCTTATGCGGATCTGCAAGGATTTCAGAAAGATCTGGTTCAATGTCCATTTCAAGTGTCAGGTGTTTATCTTCCAAGAAAGGTAACACCCCTTCTCTGGCTTTTTTTACGATAGACTTTGGAGAAACGTACTCTGTACGGATGTCGATCAAACCACTTTCTATTTTTGATAGATCGAGGATCTCAGTGATCGTTCTTTTAATTCTGCCAACATTAGCGTCAATGGTCTTTATCAGCTTCTTTTGTTCCTTGCTGAGTTGACCTACTTTATGATTGCCAATAAGATTGGTGCTTAATTCAATAGCTGCTACAGGTGTCTTAAGTTCATGGGAAAGGGATGCGATGAATTTTGTTTTGGCTTCGTCTTTTTCAGCAAAGTCTGTGATGTCTGAAAGAATGATCACGTGCCCTATTAATATTTCCCGGCTTTCTCCTGTAGGTTGAGCCGATACATTAACGATATTTTTTGCAAACAGTCTTTCTTTATTTCCATCAACAATTTTCAGCGGGTGATATTCTTTAGCTTCCCAAGACTCAAAGCTGATTATCAGTTCGCTAATCATGGCATTCATTAATTTATTGTGTACAGCTACATCCGGAGCATACCGATGGAGCAGTTGCTCAAGGGGTAAACCTAACAATCTCAGTGCACGATCATTGGCAAAAATAATTCTTTTAGATTCATCCAGGCCAACAATTGCCTCTGACATCTGATTGATGATTGTTTCAATCAATTTTTTCTCACTCAGCAGTTTTGCCAAATTGCTATGTTCGTATTCGTCCAACTTGGCGGCCATATGATTAAAAGAGGCGGCCAATTGTCCGAATTCATCTTTTGCTTTGATATGCAGTTTAGTTCTATAATTGCCTTGAGCGATCTCCTGAATAGCTTTGTTAAATTTGATGATAGGCCGGGAAATATAAACCGGAATACCCACTACGAATACCAAACCAATGATGATACTGGCAATACCGATTAAAGTCATGTATAATACTACTTTATCAGCTGTATCATTGGCACGAGCATTTTTTCGAACAATGGCTTCCTGGTTTACCGCATATATCTGATCAATTTGTTTGAGTAGCTGAAATATTTCCGTATGCAAGGCTGCTTTATTATCCAGTTGGTTAACCAGTGCCGCGAAATCAGAGAGCAACTGATCGGAAAGTTGTTGTTCGCCAGACTCAGTGACATTTTGCAATTGTAATTGTATGTTTTCTTCAAACAATGCGACGGCCTGCTGTACCAATGGAATTTGCAAAGAAAGTGAATCCTTTGCCTGGATATACAGAAGGACATCCATTGACTGATCCAGTTTTTCCATATACCCCAGCGTACGGTAATTGTCTTCAATAATGGCATGCGAATCATTGGCCAGCCAACGAAGGTAATAGCTCCCTACTCCCCCCAAAAGCAGAATTACTAAAAAGAGAAAAGCAATGGCTAAGGTGAGTTTTAGTCTCAGTTTCATGGAATTAAATAATTTTCAGATCAATTAAAATGATTAATACCAGGATAAGGATAACAAAAAATATTATAGGCCACTTCAAATATCCTATATCCTTGTACCAGTCATCTACTGACTTATAATGTTTCTTTTCTTTTGAATCAGATTGATTTTCCTCCATATTATTCCTTTTAGATATTATTAAATTTTAAAACCTGAACATTTCTTTATATCGCTCCTTCATCGCCGGTGGCATCTGATCAAGGACCCATGGATGTTTTGTAAGGTTCACTTGCGCTTGCAAGCAATAAAAGTAAATTTTCTCGAATTTTATTACAGCTGAGGAATTGGCTTCTGTATGAATGTACTCTGCCACAAGAAAAGCTTCTTTTACTTTATCTTTAGGGGTTTCTTTTTCCCTTCTTATTTCTACTTCTTTGATTAATTTAACAGTGTACATTGCAAAAAAAGTGGCTTGAACGGCCAGATATTCGTTTGGGTCCTCTAAGTCAGGTTTTAAGGCAATCTCTGTAGAATCCAACAAGCCTAATATCATATTCATATCCATTATTTTACTTTTTCAAATACCTATGGAATCCGATCAAGGCAAAGAATTCCATTTATTGCACTAGACAAGAGCCAAGCTTTATACCAAGCCGAAAAACATGTTAATATTTGGTTATTAAAAGCCTGAAATGCAGCTAATTACAGTAAAAAACGTAAATGTAGATATATAATTAACTCTTCCATTTTGGAAGGTTTTTTCCATAATGGGTGGGTATTAGAAGTTATTCCAGATCGTATTCTAGGATTTTTCTATAAAGGGTAGTAAGGCCAATTCCTAATAACTCAGCGGTTTTAGTTTTATTGCCTTGGGTATAATGTAACACGTTCAGGATATGTGACTTTTCCACATCCTGTAATTTGAAAACTCCTGCCGAAACACCCTGCACACCCGTATATTGGAAATTGAAAGGTAATAAGTCTTTGGTAAGCTGTTCATTTTCACACAAAATAACGGCGCGTTCTATGACATTGCGTAGTTCACGGATATTGCCTTTCCAAAAGTGCACTTGCAAAGCTTGTAAAAAATCTTGGTGGATGCTTTTGATTTTTTTCTGCATTCTAATGGAGAATTGCCGCATAAAATGTTCGGCGAGCAAGGGAATGTCTTTCCTCCGTTCATCCAAGCCAGGGAGGCGAATGGTAAAAGAGGAAATGCGATAGAATAAATCTTCCCGGAAATTTCCTTGCAGGATTTCGTGCTCCAAGTTGTGGTTGGTAGCAGCGATGATGCGTACATTTACTGTGGTTTCTTTGGTTTCTCCTACTTTTATGAAAGTCCCACTTTCCAGCACCCGCAATAATTTGGCTTGTAACCCCGGATGCAATTCACCGATCTCATCCAGGAAAAGCGTGCCTTCATGGGCCTCTTCTATCAGTCCTTTTTTGTCCCTGCTGGCTCCTGTAAAAGCCCCCGCTTTATGGCCAAACATTTCACTTTCCAGCAAATCTTTTCCAAAAGCACTGCAATTCAGCGCCACAAATGATTCGTTTTTACGAGGGCTTTCGGCATGAATGGCATGGGCGAATACTTCTTTTCCAGTGCCGGTAGCACCTGTCAAAAGCACGGTAGTAGCTGAGGAAGCTACTTTTCTGGATAGTTCCATAGCTTCCCTGATGAGATTGGATTTCCCAATGATATTTTCAAAACCATATTGTTTGGAAACCTTTTCTTCCAGGTGCCGGATGCGAAACTGCAACCGGGCTTTTTCGGCTGCCTTGGCTACCATGGGGATAATTTTTGGGTTGTCATCCCCTTTCACCAAGTAGTCAAAGGCCCCCTTTTTCATGGCCTTTACCCCATCCTGGATGCTGCCAAAGGCAGTAAGACAAATAATTTCCGTTGCAGGGGATATTTTCTTTAATTCTTCTGTGAGTGCAATGCCATTGATATCTGGCAGTTTGATATCTGTAAGTACTACCTGTATTTTATGGGCCTCAAGTATTTTTCTACCGTATTTTCCATTGGTGGCCTTATATACATGATAATCCTCCAGTTCCAGCGTTCTGGCCAATAATTCCAAGATGTCTTTCTCATCATCTATGATCAACAGACTGTATTCCATGCTATAAAGTTAACAATTAGCTCATACTAAAATTCAGTACAAAGTTAAAGAGGACACGATAAAAATTTGGTAGGCAACTTACCTGAATGTTCTTGGTTAATAGGAGTGGATTATTAAATTTGCTCCATGAAATTTGATTTTAGAAACATCCGCCTTTCTGATAGAAATTTAAAAGCAATACAAAAAGTTTTACAGGGCATTGATATTTTTCTAATCATTTCAAGTCTTATTGGAGTTTTTACCGTCCTGTATGATACAGGATTCGAGCGAGATCTCATTTTAAAAATCAAACTACAAACTTTTTACTCCTTTTGCCTGCTCACATTTTTTATCGCTATTTTTATAAAACTATTACTACAGTTCAATAAAGAAATTAAACGCAGCAGACTTATTTCAGAGTACATTTTGTTTTTGGTGTTGTTGCTGATGGTCGTTATCAGGTTTACTCCAATAGAGTATTTTATTGGCAATTCCTTTCTTTCCATTCTGAATGAACATTTCTTTATCAATCTGGTATTCCTGGTCATCTTTATCATTGAAATTTCAAAACATAGCGTTGACTTGTTTCAATTCAATGTAAACCCGCCCATATTGTTTGTGTTAAGTTTTCTTTTACTCATTCTCATGGGTACCGGATTGCTCCTTTTACCTCATGCTACCGTAGAGGGTATTAGCGTTGTGGATGCACTTTTTACTTCTACCAGTGCAGTATGTGTAACAGGTTTAATTGTCGTGGATACAGCCACCTATTTTACCGATTTCGGAAAAACTATCATTCTGATATTATTTCAGGTGGGCGGGTTAGGATTCATGACATTTTCCAGCTTTTTTGGTTTCTTTTTTAAAGGCAGCTCTTCCTTACAGAATCAGTTATTTCTGAGAGATTATATCAATGAGGAGAAAATTGGTGAGATATCAAAAACGCTTGCCCGCATAATTGTGTTCACTTTTGTGGTAGAGTTGTTGGGTGCAGTCATTATTTTTTTCTCTTTGGGTTCGTTTTTATTCAACAATACTTCAGAGAAAATTCGCTTTGCCGTTTTTCACGCCATTTCTGCCTTTTGTAATGCCGGATTCTCTACCTTATCCAATGGACTTTTTGAAGAAGGCATCCGGGATAACTATAATGTGCATCTCATTATTGCTGTCATCATTATAATTGGCGGGATTGGTTTTCCTGTCATCATCAATTTTTATAACTACTTTAAGAGTGTTTTTGTCAGAGCATCCCGTCATTTTATTGTAAGGGAAGAATACCGACATTCCGTAAGAGTTTTCAGTGCGAATACCAAAATCGTGATAAGTACCACAATGGTTCTACTTTTGATTGGATGCCTCACCTTTTTTTCCTTTGAATATAATCATGCCCTGAAAGGTTTATCATGGTATGGTAAAATGGCAACTACTATTTTTGGGGCTGTTACGCCAAGAACGGCAGGGTTCAACACAGTAGACATGACTGCCCTTACTTTGCCTACGGTGCTGATTTATCTCATCCTAATGTGGATTGGGGCTTCTCCCGGGTCAACAGGAGGAGGACTGAAAACAACTACTTTTGCTGTGGCAGTTTTAAATGCCCTCAGTATAGCGAAAGGGAAAGATAGGGTTGAAGCTTTTCAACGGGAAATTACCAATGAATCGGTAAGAAAAGCTTTTGCCGTGATTCTGTTATCCTTCCTTGTCATTGGACTTGCTGTATTCCTTGTTATGTTTTTTGATCCTGATAAAAAATTAGTGGAGGTTGCTTTTGAGTGTTTCTCGGCCTTTAGTACGGTGGGTTTGAGTTTGGGAATCACCGGAAGTTTGACAATGGGTAGCAAAATTGTAATCAGCATTACCATGTTTTTAGGCAGGGTTGGTATTCTGACCCTATTGATTGCTTTTTTTCAAAAAGTTAAATCGTTGAATTATCGCTATCCGGATGAAAGTGTATTTATTAGCTGATGGTTATTTTTAGCTTTTAAATTTATAATTAGATTTTTAAAATTAAACCTTTATCGTATGAAGTACATTATTGTGGGTATGGGAAATTTTGGAGCCTATTTATCCATTCGGCTTACTGAAATGGGCCATGAAGTGATTGGCGTAGATTCCCAAATGGGAAAAATTGATTTAATAAAAGAAAAAATCACCCATGCCGTTAATCTAGACGCGACTGACTTATCTGCTGTTAAAACATTACCCATTAAGGATGTAGACGTAGTGATTGTAGGGATTGGTGAAGATTTTGGCGCTTCTATTATGGCTACAGCCATTTTCAAACAGTTGAAGGTTAAGCGCCTGATCAGCCGCGCTATCTCTCCATTGCATGAAACAGTACTTCAGGCGATTGGTGTGGAAGAGATCATACACCCGGAAGAGGAAACCGCGGAAAGATTATCTAAAAGATTGGAGATGAAAGGGATTATAGATTCATTAAGCCTTTCGGAAAACTTTAATATCGTTGAAGCAGAAGCACCTGATAGATATGTAGGAAGAACCATTGAAGAAATAGATTTAAGGGGTAATTTCAATATTAATATCCTAACAATTCTCAGGTTTGAAGAAAAGCAGAATATTTTTGGGGTCTCTCAGCAAAGAAAAAGAGCGCAAGGTGTGGTTTCCCCACACACAAGAATCAATAAAGGTGATATTCTGGTATTGTTCGGAGACATCAAAGATATTCAAGAGATGATGAACCTGACTAAATAGTTGTTTGAAATTCTAACTGAAGGCTTATAGCAATGTTATTAAGCTGACTATCAGTAGAGGTTCCTTTCTAATGAAAAAGCCATTTACTAAACCACTCTGTACTTACAGTGCAGAGGTTTCTTTTCATCAGGACTGAAAGTCCTTCTCTAATATAAAATCGCTACTATCGCTCTCATCTTTTCTATGGTGTTCAAGGTACTCTAGGTAACTCCCATATTCATGTTTTTTCTCACGTTAAGAGAAAAGAGGATGAAAAATTGACAGAATCAGTGTGCGAAAACGGATAAATAAGGATCGTGTAAAAAATAACTTATAATGGTTTGTAAAATACCATATAATTCCAAAGTGGCAACAGATGCCCAAAGATGATATAATTCTCAATGTTATGTTTGAACTCTTGTTGGTACTTACGCTTGATATTATAGTGTT
>JBGTIS010000299.1:0-3893 GCA_041745535.1 Cyclobacteriaceae bacterium
TGAGTTTTTAGAGTTGAATGATTATGCTAAAACCTCTTCATTTGACCAGGGAATCACCTTCAATGTATATTCAGATAAAAAACAGGGGGTAGAACGGATCTTTCCTTTTGATCTGTTTCCCAGAATTATTCCCCGCAACGAATGGGACATGCTGGAACGGGGGCTTATTCAGCGCAACCGCGCCATTAACCTGTTTCTGAAAGATATATATAACGACAGGAAAATTCTGAAAGATAAGGTGGTTCCTAAAGAACTGATCTTTTCTTCTAAAAATTACTGCAAACACATGGTAGGCTTTACCCCGGCAGGCGGTGTATATGTACACATTTCCGGTACCGACCTCATTAAGCACTGGGATGGCAATTACTATGTGTTGGAAGATAACCTCCGTTGTCCGTCCGGAGTAAGCTATGTATTAGCCAACCGGATGGCTACCAAACGCCTGTTGCCTAACCTGTTCTTTAATAACAATATATTTCCGGTAGTAGATTATCCGGAAAAGCTGGTTGAAGTACTGAAAACGGTATCGCCCGTTCCCAAGGAAAACCCGACCTGTGTGGTCCTTACACCGGGTATGTATAATGCGGCTTATTTCGAGCATAGTTATCTGGCCTCGCAAATGGGCATCCAATTGGTAGAAGGCCGCGACCTGATTGTAGAGAACAACTCGGTATTTATGAAAACCATTCATGGTTCGCAAAAAGTGGATGTGATATACCGGCGCATCGACGATGATTTTATCGATCCCATGGTATTCAGAACCGATTCTATGGTGGGTGTACCGGGCCTTATGGGCGCCTACCGGGCGGGCAATGTAACTTTGGTGAATGCCCCCGGCACCGGCGTGGCCGACGACAAGGCCGTATACGCTTATGTACCCGAAATTATCAAATATTACCTGGGAGAAGAACCTATTCTGAATAATGTGCATACCTATCGTTGCGAAAAAGAAGATGACTTCGCCTATGTGCTTGAAAATATGAAAAATCTGGTCATCAAACCGGTAGATGAATCCGGTGGTTATGGGATTTTTATCGGGAACACCGTTACCAACAAAGAAATGGAAGATTTCCGGGAACTGATCAAAGCAAACCGAAGGAAATACATCGCCCAGCCTATTATGTCCTTGTCAGTGCATTCAACCTTTATTGAGGAAAATCAATCATTTGAACCCCGACATGTAGATTTACGTAGTTTTTCGCTGATGGGAAAAGGCATAGAATATATTTGCAAAGGCGGCTTAACCCGTGTCGCTTTGCGCAAAGGAAACCTGATCGTAAATTCCTCGCAGGGTGGAGGTTCTAAAGACACCTGGGTACTACAGGATTAAAACTATGATGTTATCAAGAACAGCAAGCAGTCTTTTCTGGTTAGGGCGCTACACAGAAAGGCTTGAATTACTGAGCCGCTACATTACGGCCAATTATTACTCCTCTTCCGACGCGCCACTGGGTATTGACAAAACGCATACGCTGAAATCTATGCTGAATATGGCAGGCGTGCAGCAGCAGTATGACGAAACCTATACCAGTTTGTCCGATAATAAAGTGATCTATTATCTTACCATCGACGACAAAAACGCCAGTTCTATCAAAACATATGTGCACATGGTTCGGGAAAACGCACGGGGCGTTCGGGATAATATTTCTTCAGAACTTTGGGAGGCAATCAACCGGTTTTATCATACCATCAATGGTATCAATCAGCAGGAGCTTCGCAAAGCAGGGTCGTATGAGTTTTTTAAGAATGTGATTAATACCACTATTATTATAAAAGGCATAGCGGATAACACGCTATTGCACGATGAGGTAAGGTCGTTGATCAGGTCTGGGATTCACCTGGAGCGGGCTTTCCAGATTACCCAAATGCTGAATACCAAACTGGAAGACTATCATAAACTGGAAAAAAGTTTGCCCACCGAACCGCTGGAAAGTTACATATGGTCTGCCCTGCTGCGAAGCGCGGGAGGGTTTGATGTGAGTCGCCGTTATTACAATAAACCCTTAAACAAAGAACGGGCGCTGGATTTTTTACTGTTGAATAAACGGTTCCCCCGGTCAGTGATTTTCTCCTTAAAGAGGCTGATCAATGACCTGGAAATTATCAGCGATTTTCAACCGGTAAAATCCAGTTCGGCCGAGTTTATGACCGGAAAATTATGCGCCAGTATCAGCTATTCTACCTTATCCGAAATTCTTGAAAACGAAAAAGCCTATCTGGATAGTGTACGGGAAAATCTGTTTGAAATTGGTAACCATTTAGAGCAACAATATTTACTTTTTTAAATTATATGGCCACCTTTCTTGTAAATTATACCGCTGAAAACCAATACGATGAAATAGTTACCGAAGCTTTTTTCGAGTTTCTGGTAATGCCTTGTCAGGATGATCAGCAAAAAGTATTTGAAGAACATATAGAAAACTCTCTGGACGTTTCGGTATTCAGAAGCAAAAATGTGTTCGGCTTTGAATCGGTTTGTTTCAGAACCAATCACCCTTTCCAGGCATTGAAATTTTCGGCCTCGTGCCGGGTGGTAAAACCTGAGGGCGCACCTGTATTTACCAATACGCTTTCTTTGGAAGAAGAACTGAAAATTCTCAGAGACGAGTCGTTTGTGGTAGATAATTACCTGTTTATTCAGCAGTCCCGCTTCAGTACCATTCCTCCTGAAAAAATAAAAGAAGGTTTTGTGTACAAGGAAGATATTCCCTTAATGGAATACCTGCTGAAAATTAACAGAATGGTGCACGAAAGTATGGATTATTTGCCGGGTTTTACTACGCCCGAAACTACAGCCTCTGAAATCATAGACCACAAGCAAGGCGTTTGCCAGGATTATGCCCACCTGATGCTGGGTATTCTTCGCTGCAATAAAATCCCCTGCCGCTATGTTTCCGGCTACCTGAACCAGGGGAAAAACTTTATCGGATCTATACAGATGCACGCCTGGCTGGAAGCTCATGTGCCCAAAGCCGGCTGGATCGGCTTCGATCCCACCAACAATTTGTTGGCCGATCTAAATTACATCAAAATAGCCCACGGACTGGATTATGACGATTGCAGCCCCATCAAAGGCAGTCTGAAAACTTCTGGTTCCAACCAAACTACCTATACCGTACAGGTGGTAGAGCAATAGTTTCGAATGTTTTTTATTGTTACACCGATTCGGAAATAATCCAGGCGGTGGTCCAGCAGGCCTGGAAGTTGAAACCTCCGGTAAGGGCGTCTATGTCTAGCACTTCGCCACTGAAGTACAGGCCGGGAAACTGCCTGCTTTCCATGGTTTGCAGGTTAATTTCTGAAAGGGAAATACCGCCACAGGTTACAAATTCTTCTTTAAATGTACTTTTGCCGGTTACCTCAAATTTGGCCTGGGTGAGTTCCTCCGCCAGCTTGTTTATGGCTTTTTTAGGTAATTCGGCTACAGGTAGGTCAGGAGCAATATCAGCAACCTGTAAAATTTGCTCCCAGTACCGGTTAGGAATGGGGCCTGTAGGATAATTCTTAATTTTTCGGTTTGGAAACTCTGATCTGAACTGCTGAAAATGTTCCCGGAAGCTATCGAAATGGTACTGCGGCAGAAAATTGACCAGTATCTCAAACCGGTAGCGTTGCTGCGCCAGCGGTCGGGCACCCCAGGCCGAAAGCTTTAGTACCGCTGGTCCACTCAGTCCCCAATGGGTAATCAGCAAAGGGCCCTGTTCTTCCAGTTTGGTACCTGCTATTTTTATCGCTACCTCCGGAAAGCTAATGCCCGACAAATCTGACAACCGCTCGTCTTTGATATTGAATGTAAACAGGGAAGGTACGGGCGGCTGCAGGTTCAGGCCCGTTTTTTTTAGTTTTTCCCATACCGAAGGAGTCGCTCCGGTGGCCATTACCACGGCATCAGC
>JBGTIS010000300.1:0-13851 GCA_041745535.1 Cyclobacteriaceae bacterium
GCAAACTATGTTGTTCAGTTAGCGACTGTAATTCCCGCAAAGCTCAAAGGCTCACTTGATAATATTCGTGTTCTTGAACAAACACCACATTCTCTATTCTGGGACTTTGATGCGTTAGGCTACATATTCATGGGGTTGGCAACTTTCATAGCTATTCCCGCATTTGAAAAAAGTGGGTTTCAAAAATGGGTGAGGATTTCTTTTATCGCTAACGCTGTTGTTACCCCGTTCATAACGGTTGTTTATTTCTATCCCACCTATTCCGAAAAGTTGCTAATTCTGGGGTATCCCTGGGCCATTACCGCTCCGCTATCAATGCTAATGCTTGCAATAATGTTCAACAAGAAAAAGACTGTAAAAAAATCATGGCAAGCTACAGACGACAGAACGTAGAGCGGCACATAGTATTGCATTGGCAATGAATGCTGCTACATCGCCAACGCTTTAACGTTGAGGTGTCGCGGTGGATTGATTTACATGATAATCTGGCTGTTGAGGGTAATAGTACCTGCTATAATGAATGCCTGCCGGCTGAGAAAATTTGTAGCTAACCAGGGTGTAAAAATATTTATAAAACCGATACCTTTGGAGGGTAGTCATCGTTGTAAAAAGCCAAACAGTTAATCAGCCTTAAGCACTGCCACTTTTATGATAAGATTTGTTACACTTTTAGCCATTGGTTTGTTATCGTTCGCCTGCAATCCGACTAAAACAACCGAAACCAACAACTACCACTCTGAAACGCTTGAAATTCAACAGCTGTCCAGCCATGTGTACCAGCACACCTCGTTTCTCGATACCGAAAGTTTTGGTAAAGTGCCCTGTAATGGTATGATCGTGGTCGATAAACAGGAAGCCATTATTTTTGACACGCCGGCAGACAGTCCTGCTTCTTCGGAGTTAATTAACTGGGTTGAAAACACTCTGGATTGCAAAGTGAAAGCCATCATTCCGACGCATTTTCATGCAGATTGCCTGGCTGGTCTGGAGGTGTTTCATCAACATCACATTCCTTCTTATGCCAACAACGCGACGATAAACCTGGCCCGGCAGCGGAATTCGCCCCTTCCCCAAAATGGTTTCGACAGTTTGCTTGAACTAAAAGTCGGTGATAAAAAAGTGATCGCCGAGTTCTTCGGCGAAGGACACACCAAAGACAATGTGATCGGATATTTTCCGGACGAAAAAATTATATTTGGCGGCTGCTTAATCAAAGAATCGGGTGCGGGGAAAGGAAATCTGGAAGACGCCAATACGAAGGCCTGGCCATTGACAGTAGCGAAGTTGAATGAAAAATATCCCGATACAAAAATTGTTATTCCCGGACACGGAAAACCCGGCGGAACCGATTTATTGGAATATACCATTCAACTGTTTGAGTAAAAAGCAGCTTGAAAACGCTGCATATTGTTGAGAAAATTTTCCATGAAGGTGTAGTACAACCCCACTATTTTATTATATATCCACAAGCGCAGGACTTCCATAACCTTATCATGTCGCGTATCTTTTTCAATCGGCCGAAGCGAATGGAGCCTAACGCGGCTTTAAAATTCAATGCTCAATTCCATAAACACGGTTCGCGGTGTAATTGAGCGTTGATCATTGAACATTGAGCTTTTACCAATACCCAGGAGGATTTCGAAGATTACTACCAGGAAGTGTGTTTACAGATTTGGAGAAGCAAAGACAATTTTCGGGAACAGGCTGAGTGGTCTACCTGGATATACCGGTTATCCTTAAATGTGTGCCTCACTCTGTTGAAGAAAAGCAAAACAATCCCCGGCATTTCGCTTCCGATTACCTGCCGGCTGAAGCAACCGTAGATAGCCGTGCCTTTGCCAACGAATCGCTTAATCAGCTGTATGAAGCCATCATGCAACTCTCGGAAGTAGACAGAGGCGTGATTTTGCTGTATCTGGAGGAAAAATCTTATCAGGAAATCGCGGCTATTCTGGGTACCAATGCTAATAACATTGGGGTGCGCATTAAAAGAATTAAAGAACGTTTAAAAAAACTATTAGATGGAAAAGTCAATTGAATCAATCTGGAAAGAAGGTTTTTTGAAAAGCGATGCATTAATCGCTCCGAAACTGAATAACCTGTACAATCAGAAATCGAAGCACATCATCGACAAATTTAAAAGGATGTTCAAGATAAACCTGATCGCACTGGTGGTGTTTTCGGTGGTGGTGCTGATAGCTTCTTTTATCGTAGGAATTCCATATATGGGGGTGCCCATGTTTTTTCTGCTCAATGTAATCGTAATTGTAAATAAAAGGCTGATGAACGGACTGGAAAAAATTGATAAAAACGTGAGCAGCTACCAATGCCTGAAAGCGTTTGATACCTGGATGAAAGCACAGCTTTCGGTGAACACAAAATTGGCTGGATTTTACTATCCCTATATTTTTATGTCGCTCGTGCTGGGGTTTTGGTTGATGGTGGTTGATGGGAAACTTCTGGGTGAAGCTGTAGTCGAAAAGCTGATTACAAATTATCCTGACACCTATCTGCTGTGAAACAATATTTTTAAAATGATTATATTTGAAATATGATTACGAAGGATGATATCTTATCTAAATTGAAAGAGTTGAAGCCTACTCTTTATAAAGATTATGCTGTCAGGGAAATAGGATTATTTGGGTCGTTTTCTGACGAAAGCTACACTGAAGATAGTGATATTGACATCCTGATAGAGCTTGAAAAACCGATTGGCTGGAAATTTTTTTCACTTGAACTGTATCTGGAACAGATTTTTAATAGAAAGATTGATCTGGTTACAAAAAATGCTTTAAAAGAACAAATAAAAGATCATATCTTAAAGCAGGTAAACTACGTGTAGATTGAAAAAAAAAGAGCGAACATACAAAATGTATCTTGAAGACCTTTTACTTGCAATGACACGCATTGCTGAATACATTGAAGGCTATTCATTTATTAAATTTAAAAAAGATAACAGAACGGTTGACGCCGTAATACGGAATTTTGAAATTATTGGCGAAGCATCAAAAAATCTTCCGAAAGAATTCAAGGAGAAATATTCAGAAGTCCCATGGTCAGAAATGTATTTGCTAAGAAATAAGGTTTCACATGATTACTTGGGCATTGATTACGAAATAATTTGGGACGTTGCATCAAACTATTTACCTGGAAACAAAGCTCAGATAGAAAGCATCTTAGAAATAGAGAACAAAAGCGCAGGGGCATGACAATGTGAATATTTTAAGACAGAGAAAGTTTTTGTTTATGTGTTAGGCTATGGCTGTTAATTACAAATTATCATGTCGACAGAAAGGAGAAATCTTACCAAATAACGAGATAAAAAAGATTCCTTGCCGGGCGATGACCAATAGAAAAAATATATTTATCAGACACAGCGTTGATATCAGATGCCAGTATGGGTTTTACATAGTCGGCATCATATTCCCGGTTGCCTATACACCATACGTGCTCTTCCTGAAGATAAGGTTTGAGTTGATAGATATTGGTAAGTTTTTCGTGCCCGCAGCCTGTGACAATTGCCAGGTCCATCCCGGCCCCATGAAATCGGTATGGCCATCCAGATAAAATAAGCCGAATTTACCCACCTGTTTACAGGCCAGGGCATTGCCAATCAGAATACTGCAATCGCCCCCAGTATTACCGGAAATACAGCGTTTTCCAGCAAAGGTTTTAATAATGCTGCCTGCTGTTTCGCATAGGCAATAATGGTGTCGGCATTGTTTACGCTGGCAGCCTCATCCCAACCCATAGCATAAGGCGGTGGCTCTAAACGATGAATCTGCACGGGTTTTAGTAAATCGTGAAAACCGTATTTTTCAACCAGCATGGTAACCGCCTTACTCCGGGTTCTTTGCCTGGGTGGGGTGCTTTTAGTCCTAAATTGCTAGGAAATTCTAATATATGTACATCCTTTCGCATATTACGCTGCCAGATTTGGGGTTAACTGATGATCACCGTAAGCTTTTTCTTGCTATCGGGTTTAAACTGCTTTTGCCGGAGCGCATAAAACAACCAGCCCAGCCCTGCGATAGACGCACTCACCACCACTGTGGTGGTCGTTATACTTTTGTCATTGATATAGCTGATTAGTAAATAGGCAACGCCGGCAATGGGCAGTTTAGAGGCATATTGCCTGAAATTGAAGTCGTTTCACTGAATAAAAATAACTTTTCATAAAATAAATCTGTCTGAATAATCAATTTCTATTTTCCTTCCCACTGCAATACCTGCCGGTCGGCCAGAAGTTTTTCCTGTAGCTTCGGATAGCTTACCTGCTGCACAGCTACCTGTTCGTCGATGGCCAGACTGGCTGCGGTGGCTGCCGACTGCCCCAACACCATAAACACCGGTTCCATGCGGATGGAGCCAAAAGCGATGTGCGTAGCACTCAGGCAAACCGGCACCAGCAGGTTGCTGCATTCTGCTTCTTTGGGAACAATAGCCCGGTAACTGATCGGGTAGGGCGACTTTACTTTTGCTTCCACGTTCCCTTCGTTTTTTACAAATCCGGCTTCGTTTACATACCGCTGTATTTGGTGCGAATCCATACCATAGGCGCCCATGCCTACCACATCTTCTGCTACTTCCAGCCCCTCACAATTGTGCTGGGTCATCACATATTCGCCAATCATTCGGCGGGCTTCGCGCACATACAACTGTTGCTGCCAGCCGTCTTCCCGCTCAAATTCGTCTTTGCAGGTGCCCCATCGCGACACTTCGTCCCGAATATGCCGCGGCATTCTGGGGTGGTAGGCCAGTGTCCACATCAATCCCTGCTGGTATTGCCGGTGGGCTTCTCTTATTTTCTCTCTTTCCTCATAGCTGGCTTCCGGATAGCTGTAGTTTTGCCCTATATAATCGGTAGAAAACCCGGTTCTGTTATTGGTATCGGTTTTCCGGTTGGGCATGTCCGAGTTGATCCACGGAAAGCCTTTCTCGCCGGCTTCGTAATTTCTTAAAAGCAGTTCGTAATTCAGTTCGTTATACCCCGCAGGCTTCGCAAACGGGATGCGGTTATCGGGATGATCGGTGAGGCACATGCGGAAACAATACGCCTGTACTTTGTCGTCGCCAGCACCTTCTTCTCCCGGTCCGTCGGGATTAATAAAGGGCAATAGTCCACTGGCAGCATCGCCAGCTTTGATGTACGGGTCTACGCCATCTACAAAATTGTGGTTGGCGGCATTAGTAGCCGGCTGACCGGTAATGGTAGTGTCTCGCAGCCTGGTGTTCACTCCGTTCATGGTTTCCTTGTATTTTGCGTTCCCTTCTCTGCCCACGGTATAGGTTACGCCGGCCGCCGCCATCAGGTCGCCCTCATAGGTGGCATCGATAAACATTTTCCCGGCATACGCCTTTCCCGAAAGCGAAGTAATGGATACTATTTTCCCATCTTCCAGCTTTACGCCGCTTTCCCGGTTCAGGCGTTCCTTCATGATAAGTTCAATGCCTTCGTTGCGGATAAAATCCTCATAAATTTTCAGGGCGGCAGCAGGTTCAAACGTCCACATTGTAGGTTCGGCTTGCTCCGTTTGGGTCTGCCCGCCGTCTTTGTATTCAGCTTGCTGCTGCCATTTCCAGTTTTGCGCATCATTGTAATAGGTTTTTACAGCGGTATAAAACTCCCGGGAGATACCCCCGATGGCAGCCTTATTGCCAATATCCGTTTGCCCTAATCCGCCAGTGGTTAATCCGCCAATTCTGGATTCAGGTTCAATCAGCACCACCGATTTGCCCATGCGTTTGGCCTGAATGGCAGCCGCGATGCCTGCGGAAGTGCCGCCATACACCACCACATCATACCCCTGCGGTTTGGGCGAGGTACACCGGGTGTTCAGTATTAATAAGGAAAGCAATACAATGTTAAAGGATAGAAGGGAAAGGCTTTTCATTAGCATGATACGCTGTTTTGGGTTTATCGGGATTTTGAATGCCAATATAAATTACTTTTCAATAAATACGAATGGGTTTTTTGTATATCTATCTATAAGCAAATGATTACTCTATCGGGATGGCCGGTTCAGCCTGTAAGTAGCCTAAGGAAATGAGAAACTGATCAGCCGCCTGAATGGTTTTTTTGTAGTATTCAAACTTATTGTAGTTGAAAAAACCATGACCCTGCCCTTCGTACAGGTGTAAATCGCAGCGGCTTCCTGTTTTTTCCATTGCTTTTGCGTAGTACTCCATGGTTTCTACCGGAATAAGCTGATCTTCGGTACCCAGGAAGATGATGGTGGGAGGAGCACCCTTTTTCAGGTTGTGCAAAGGAGAAAATTCCCTGTAACTGTCGTCAATCCGGTCGTAGCCATAGCCAGCAGGCCCATTGTCAATCACCGGATTGAAGAGTACCAGCGCATTGGGTTCAGGACTTACCGCCAGCGAATCAGTTGCTTCATCAAAACCGGCTATCAGGGCGGTAGCTGCTGCCAGATGCCCACCGGCAGAACCTCCCAGGGCCACAATACTATCCGGATTAAGGTGAAAACGTGCGGCATGGGCTCTGACAAAGCGAATAGCCGATTTGGCATCTTTTAATGCCTCAAAAGGCGTGGTGCCCTGCCGCGACCGCACCCGGTAGTCGGCCAGAAAGCAGACAAGTCCCCGGCGGGCAAAGTAGGCGGCATGTGGTTTAAATTGGGCAATGCTGCCACCGATCCAACCACCGCCGAAAAAGAAAACAGCGCCCGGATGCAACTGGGTAGTATCCATGTCAGGCGGATAAAAAATATCCAGGGTAAGCGAGAGGGTATCAATCTGTTTGTAAACAACCTGTTCAGTTTTGAGAGGAGTTTGCTGGGCGATAGCTGATGGAGTAAATAAAATGAAGAAACTGATAGCAATAAAATATTGTATAAGCAGATGTGGGTAAAGGCTTTGTTTGCCGGTGTTTTCACCAGCAACGGAGGAGGCAATAAAATACTTCATAAATAATTTAAGGTCTGTTGCTTTCCAATTTATTAAAAAATAAGAAAAACCATTTTAATTGAGATAAAAGAACTTTCAAAAGTATTGAAAATTTTCGACGAAGATCTGCACGGATGCTTCTGGGGTTAAATAAGGTGCTAAAAGACTACCTCAGCGGGGGGCGGTAAACCACCAATGGGCGAAGGGCAGTTTATGATGCTCTGTTTGCTGTCGCATATACCGGAAAGGGGCATGGGTGTTACCATACATTTGTTTTACCAGCATTTCTCTAAAGCAATTACATGTTCAAAGCCAACTCCTTATGCTGAATGGATAACAGGTTTATCGCACATAAAAGCAATGCTATGCGCAACCCCGACAGAGTTCTTCCAGGGCATTTAGATTAATAATATGCCGGGGCAGGGTAGACAGATTATTCCCACTGAGATAGAGAAAATCAAGTTTTTTGATCTGAGCTAAAGCGTGGATGGCTTTCGTTAAATCCAGGTTCGGATTATTGACCAGGTCAATTTCTCTCAGGTTGGGTAACCGCAACAGCAGTTCCAGTAAAGTTTTGAATTGATTCCCTCTGAGATTTACTGCGGTAAGCTTGTTCAGTTCTTTCAATTTGGGTGATAATATAGTAAGCTTATTATCCTGCACGTTCAGTAAATCCAGGTTTTTTATATGTTCAATTCCTGCCGGTAATGTTTTAACACTATAACCCGTTATAAAAAGTACATTTAGGAAACTTATGTATCTGGCTTTAAAGGTATGATAAAACCGCTGGTTACTTTTCTGGCAATAACATCGGGCAAGCACGTGCATGCCATAAAAGATGATCTCTTCCAGTTTTACATCGTTTGCCTTACAATTTTGAAAGGAAAATGAATCATAGGGTTGGGGTTTGATTTCCAGCATGTACGATCAGGGTAAAACTTATTTTTATTCCGATTTCCTAAAGGAAAGAGCAATATAAAAATAATACCGCTCAAGGCCTGATAAGATGCTGCAGTATTAACGGAACTTGGTACAAAAATCAGAAAGCAGATTCTTCCAGTTTATTTTTAGATTCTCCCTTTCGCTGATTCAGCCGGTAATTCAGTGCCAGGTTAATGCGGGGCCGTTCCTGAAAGCTGCTTCTTACGTAAAAATTATCCCCTTCGGTAATAGCACGGTTGCGGTTGGTATTGAATACATCGGAAATGTTCAGTGTGAGGGTACCTTTCCTTTTCAGAATATCACGGGTAATGGCCATGCTCATATAAGCCACGGCATACCGCTTGCCCTGTGGCGTATTTTGGGGAGCATCGTAATTGCCCCGCAATTGCAGGTCGGTATCGCCCCACAGGGTAAAGCGGGAGGTAAGCCGGCTGAACCAGGTATAGGTCTGGCTTTGGTAGTTTTCGTCCAGATTGGCGCCATCAATTTCGGCATGAAAAAAGTTCATGTTCAGGTCCAGGTTCCACCAGGCAAAGGGCTGGTAAGAGGAAATAAATTCTATGCCAAAGGCATCTTCCGAAGACAGGTTATAAGGCTGCAAAGTAGAATTTCTCAGGCTGTCAAATTCTTTCAGCCGTACAATTTTGTCGATGGTATGCCGGTAATACACTGTAGAGTTTACGGAACCTTTTTCAAAGTATTTGATATGACCCATTTCAATGGAATGGGTGTATTCCGGATTCAGGTCGGGATTGCCACTGAAATAGTTGCGTTTATCGACAAACGTTACAAAAGGAGACAGGTCGTTATAGGTAGGCCGGTGCAATCGACGGCTATAGCTGATTTGCAGACTGTTGTTGCCAGACAAATCGTAAGTAAAATGTGCGGTGGGAAACAGGTTCAGGTAATCGCGGTGGTTAGATTCCACGTTATTTTCCAGCAGTTCGGTGGTTACGTCGCTGTATTCGGCCCGCAGCCCTAGCTGATAACCGAATTGCTTTACTTTGTTGCTGGTAATCAGATAGGCGGCATAGATATTCTCATCATATGCAAAATTATTGTCCAGTCCGGGCAATGGCTGAAATTCCTGTTCTACCAGTTCGCTTACCAGGAAATCGTTGGTAATATCGCGCCAGGTACCGCGGATGCCTGCTTCCATTTTTCCTTCCTTGCCAAACGGATGTATGTAGTCGGCCTGTAACAGCAGTTGCTTTTCTGTTTCATAATTATCGGAATGTTGCAGTTGCGGTGCTCCATCGGGCGTGTTGTTGGGAGTAAACAGGAATTCCCTGTATTCCTGGTCTGAGTCTTCCCAGTTATCCAGGTAGGTAAGCATGGCGGTAAGCTCCTGACCTTTTCGCTGGAAGGCTCTTTTATAATTCAGGGCATATTCCAGATTCGGTTCTGTTTCTTTCTCATCCTGATACCGACGGGTAATACTGCTGAGGTTATTTGTGGTATTCAGATAATCCAGGTATTCAATTTCCGAATTACGCTGGCCTTTTTTGTGGCGGTAGGTAAAAGAGGTGGTAAGAATGTTGTTTTCATCAAAAAAGTAATCGGCGCCCAGTTGTATGTTGTTTGAAAAACCTTTCTGTCGGTTTATGTTGTGCTGTTGGGTAATAAAGGTGTTACCTTCTTCATACACTTCCTGGTACAACCGGTTATTCGGATTGGTGATATTCCGGTAAAAAATACCGTAATTGATAAAAAAGTTCAGTTTCTCGCGCCGGTAATTCATATTAATGGCGGTACCATAGTTGTGCGGATAGCCGGCTGTAAAATCAAATGAGCCATTCACTCCTTTGCGCCGTTCCTTTTTCAGCACAATATTGATAATGCCCGACATCCCCTCTGCCTGATACCGGGCCGAAGGATTGGTGATGATCTCCACGTTTTCCACCAGGTCGCCCTGTAACTGCCGCAGGCCTTCCGCCCCATCAAAACTCAGCAAACCGGATGGCTTCCCATCAATTAGTATCTGCACATTGCTGCTGCCCCGCAGGCTTACGTTGCCCTCATTATCTACCGCCACCGAAGGGAGGTTGCCCAGAATTTCGGAGGCAGTGCGTCCCGCGTTAATTGGGTCCTGGCTCACATTAAATATTTTTTTGTCCAGGGCCAGTTGTACCTGGTTTCTTTCGCCCTGTACAATTACTTCCTCCAGGCCGGTGGCTTCAGCCTGTACGACAATATCGCCCAGTGCCAGCGTTTCCTGTCCGGCCGCTAATTCCACATCCGGTACCCTTCGCGAAGCATAACCTACAAAATTGATATCCGCGTAGTAGCGCCCCGGCTGGGCTTCCATGGTAAATAAACCCTGTTCATCGGTAATGGCTCCGGTAATCAGGGCACTGTCGCCAGGATTAAAAAGGCTGATGGTGGCATAGGGTAGGGGCGTCTGGGTATCAGCGTCAATAATTCTTCCGGTTACTGAAAGTTCGTTTGGCTGATCCTGTGCTACGACTGACATGCTGAACAAAAAATAACTCGCAGTAAAAAGGATAAAAAATGGTAACTTCAGCCTAAAAATAATTAAGGGTATACGGGTAAAAAAGGGCATATATAATGGAATTAAGAATATTTATAAAACGTTGAAAAGCCTGATGGCTGGCTAAACAGTTTTTTTCTGCTCAAATTAAACAAACAAAATGATAATACCGCGTGAAATAATTTTTTGTGTACAGCAATTACTGAAAAAATATTGAAGAAATTTTGAAGTATTGCCTGAGCTTAAGAGATTGCCCTGACTGGATCCTGCTCTGAAAGCGGCCTTCAAATTCGCTTCAAAAAGTCGGTGTAATATGGGGTAGCATGGAACCATTCCACAGAGACCATTCCATGAAAGAGAGTTAGTACATGGTAAGGCTATAAAATTAAAACTATTCACCCATGAAAATTCTTATTATTGAAGATAATAAAGAACTGGCCAGCACCATCCGCGATTACCTGATCCGAGAAAACTATCTCTGCGAGTTAAGCAGCACCTATCGGGAAGCCGAGGCAAAGCTTATCTCCTTTGTATACGATTGCATTATTCTGGATATTATGTTGCCTGATGCTGTATATGGATTAGGATATAAATTCGATACCAACTTATGAAACCAAACATAGAAATTGTTTCAGATGGAATATTTTTATGGAAAGAGATGTTGTCTCACTGATGAAGCCAAAATTTTAATTAGATGAAACTCATTAATAAAATAACCATCTGGTACTTGGTGATTACGACAGTGGTGCTGATAGCCGGTGGTATCCTGGTATTGTACAGTGTGCAGGATCAGATTATACAGGAAGAAAGTCGTAAACTGATAGATGCCATTGAATTTACGGCCAAACAAATCGAGGAAGGAAAACCATTACCCAAAGTGGAGGGGTATCAGATAGAATTACACGAACTGGATTTTGATGCAGCAGAAATGCCCATGCGGGTAGTGGATACCATGGCCTGGTTCGAACCTCATGGACACCTGGAACGTGAGCTCAGGGCTTCCGCTTCTTACAAGATTAATGGCAGGCACTATGTGCTGACTACCTATAATTTTATCGGCGAAGAAGATGATATTGGCCGGGGAATATGGCAATCACTGAGCTGGATAGGACTATTGCTGCTGGTTTTTGTAGGTATATCGGGCCGGCTTATTTCCAAATGGGTGCTGGCGCCCTTCAATCAATCGCTATTGGCGATGCAAACTTTTGATCTTACCCGGGAAAACGCGCTTCAGCTATCGGTAACCAGTACCAAAGAGTTTAAGGATCTGAATTACTTTCTGAGCAGAATGACCAGCAAAGCCCAGGGTGACTATCAGGCTTTAGAAGAATTTTCAGAAAATGCCTCTCACGAATTACAAACTCCTTTGTCTATTATCCGGGGGAAACTCGAGCTGCTGATGGAGTCTGATATCAATGACGCGCAGGCCCAACTGATTATGGCGGCCCAGCAGGCAGCAGGCAATTTATCAAGGGTACACGAATCGCTGATCCTGCTTACTAAATTAGAAAATCAGGAGTTTGAGGCCCGTGAACCGGTCAATTTCAGTCAGCGGTTAGGAAAAACCATTGCTGCCTTTGATGAACTTATGGAGATGAAACATATTTTTCTGGAAAAGGAAATAGAGGAAAATGTACACGTCCGGTTGCATGCGCTTTTGCTGGAAGTGCTGCTCAATAACCTGGTCAGCAATGCCATCCGCCACAACCATCCGTTCGGGAAAATAAGAATTGAGCTTACGGCAAAACAGTTTGTAATCAAAAACACAGGCAACCCGCCCGATGTACCCATTGCTGAGTTATTCCATCGTTTTAGAAAAGGAAGTCTCAACACTGATTCCGTCGGTTTGGGCCTGCCCATTATCAAACAGATCTGCGACCTGAACCAGTTTCAGTTGGACTACCAATGGGCCAATTTCTGGCATACCATTACCATTGGTTTTTCTGCTGACCGATCTGATAAAAAATGATAACGGGAAAGCCCTTTCAGGATTTCCCTGAAACCTATCCAAATAGTTTTGGAAACACCTCTTCCAGTTTTCCCACCGCATGCACTTTTATTTTGTACTTGCTTTTGTCCAGTCCTTTTTTATTAAACTTGGAAATGAAGATTTCTTCAAATCCCAGTTTTTCTGCTTCGGTAATTCGGTTTTCGATGCGGTGTACGGCCCGTACTTCGCCACCCAGCCCTACTTCCGCGGCAAAGCAAACCCTGCTGGAAATGGAAATATCCAGGTAAGAAGAAACCAGCGAGGTGCAAACGGCCAGGTCAATGGCCGGGTCTTCTACTTTTAGTCCGCCAGCGATATTCAGAAACACATCCTGGGCACCCAGCCGGAAACCGCCCCGTTTTTCCAGCACAGCCAGCAGCATGTTGAGCCGTTTGGCATCGAATCCGGTAGAGCTGCGTTGCGGTGTGCCATAGGTAGCCGAACTTACCAGCGACTGCACTTCTATCAGCAACGGCCTGTTCCCTTCCATGGTAGCCCCAATGGTAATGCCACTCAGGTCGCTTTCACGTTGCGATATTAATATTTCCGATGGATTGGAAACCTGCCGCAAACCACTGCTCCGCATTTCGTAAATACCCAGTTCGGAGGTAGAACCAAAACGGTTTTTAATGGTGCGCAGTATCCGGTAGGTCAGGTGGCGGTCGCCTTCAAACTGTAACACAGTGTCTACCATATGTTCCAGTACTTTAGGCCCTGCCAGGCTGCCTTCCTTGTTAATATGGCCGATCAGAAATACCGGAGTGTTGGTTTCTTTGGCGTATTTAATTAACTGAGCCGTGCATTCTTTTACCTGCGATACGGTACCGGCTGCCGATTCCAGGTAGCTGGCCTGCATGGTTTGGATAGAATCTATAATTACCAGGCCGGGCTCCAGCATTTCTATTTGCTTGAAAATAGTTTGCGACGAGGTTTCAGAAAGAATGTAGCACTCATTGTTGTATTTGATGGTGGAGTTGTTTGCCACCTGTTTCATGCGCTCGGCCCGCATCTTGATCTGCTGTTCACTTTCCTCGCCGGATACATACAGTATCTTCAGGTTTTGCAATTGTAAGGCTAGCTGAAGCATCAATGTGGATTTGCCAATACCAGGCTCGCCACCAATCAGTACCAGCGAGCCGGGCATAATGCCGCCGCCCAAAACCCGGTTCAGTTCCTCGTCGTAGGTTTTTACCCGGTATTCCTTGTCGTACGAAATTTCGTCCAGCGCTTTTGGTCGGGTGGTTTTGGTGGCAGTGTCCTTGCCTTTCCAGCCAGCACTGGTTTTATCTTCGGTTTGTATTACTTCTTCCACATACGTGTTCCACTCGCCACACGAAGGACATTTCCCCGTCCATTTGGGTGAACTGACCCCGCAATTCTGACACACATACACTGTTTTTACTTTTGCCATATGATTGGTTAATTCACCTTCGCTTTAAGATTTATCTTATTCAAAGGTAACTCCTGGAGGTGACAGTTTCTGTCTATATTAATGTGTATTCTACGAGGATTTGTGTAGTTT
>JBGTIS010000301.1:0-8830 GCA_041745535.1 Cyclobacteriaceae bacterium
TGAACATGCTTCTATGTATAGTATCATACATAACATGTTACCTTCAAATTATCGCTATGCGTAAACTGCTATTTACCTATACCCTTTGCTTAAGCAGCCTGATCGGATTTACCAATCAACCTGTAGGAGAACTTCGGGCTGAACGGCCAAACATCATTTTTATTTTTGCCGATGACCAGGCCTCCTCCACCATCCATGCCCTGGGCAATGAAGAGGTTATCACCCCTGCCCTGGATAAACTGGTTCGGGAAGGAGTCACTTTTACCCATGCCTATAACATGGGCGCCTGGAACGGGGCCGTATGCATGGCTTCCCGGGCCATGATGATTACCGGAAGGTCGGTGTGGAGAGCGCATGCCTTAGACAAGGAATTGGGTGAGGGCCAGCATCACGATGAAACCTGGCCCAAGCTGATGGAAAAAGCTGGGTATAACACTTATATGACCGGCAAATGGCATGTGGCAGCCCCGGCACCCCAACTGTTTATGCAAACGGCCCATATCAGACCCGGGATGCCCAATGATGTGCCCGAAGGCTATCACCGTCCGAAGGATGAGCAAGATAAAACCTGGCAGCCCTGGGATAAAAAGTTTGGGGGATTCTGGGAAGGTGGCACGCATTGGAGCGAAGTGCTGCGCAATGATGCGGTTGCTTTTATAGAAGATGCCGCTCAAAAAGACAAGCCCTTTTTTATGTACCTGGCTTTTAATGCGGCGCACGATCCTCGTCAGTCTCCAAAGGAATATATAGAAAAATATCCCTTAGAGGAAGTATCGGTGCCGGAAAATTTTGTCGTGGCGTACCCGTATAAAGAGGAGATGGGCAGTGGCAAAGACCTGCGCGATGAGCAGTTGGCACCATTTCCCCGTACTGAATATGCCGTAAAGGTGCACCGGCAGGAATATTATGCCATCATTACCCATATGGATGAACAGATCCGGCAAATTATGGAGGCATTGGAAAAAAGCGGAAAGAAGGACAATACGTATATCTTCTTTACGGCTGATCATGGCCTGGCCTGTGGCGAACATGGTTTGCTGGGCAAGCAAAATATGTTTGACCATAGCATCCGGGTGCCCTTTATGGTGGTGGGACCCGATCTTCCCCAGGGAAAGAAAGTGGACGCGGATATTTACCTGCAGGATGTAATGGCCAGCAGCCTGGACCTGGCTGGTGTAAAACTTCCCAAATATGTGGAGTTTCACAGTCTGATGGACCTGGCTAGCGGAAAAAAAGATCAAAGCGCCTATCCGGCTATTTATGGTGGCTATATTAACTTTCAGCGCATGATTCGGAAGGACGGGTACAAGCTCATTGTGTATCCGGAGGCAAACCGGGTGCTGTTGTACAACCTGGAAGAAGATCCCCATGAATTACAGGATCTGGCAGAGGATACTGCGTATGCTGATAAAATAAAGGAATTGTTCCGAAGCCTGCTTAAAATGCGGAAAGACCTGGATGATCCCCTGGATCTGAAGCAGATGTATCAGGAAATTACAAGCCAGTTAGGGCAATAAGCTCTAATAGCGGGAAGGGCCGGACATAATCCAATGCCCTTTTCTTCATTGTGCATAGCAAATCGCGCAGCGCAAACCTTTGGCTGGTAGGTTCGATACAGAAATAGTACTATTGTGCTTTATTCCGAATGCGTTTTGAAGACCCGTTTACCTTTTGCCAACCCACTAAAATAAAATATATCCCTAACTATGAATTGTACTTTCCCACTGAAAACCATAATCTCTCCTGTTCAATCTTCGGAGAAAAATAAGGAGCTTCTGCACGTATTGTGGTGCCTATTGCTTTTAATTACCACCTGTTTGTCGGCTTGCCAAAGCAGGGAACAGAACGATGAGAAAGCAGCACCGGCGAGCAGACCTAATATTATATTCATTATGTCGGACGATCATACTACCCAGGCCTTTGGGATTTACAACAGCAGACTGGCTTCCTTAAATCCTACCCCCGTACTGGACTCGCTGGCCAATGAAGGAATCATCTTTGATCAGGCATTTTGCACCAACTCTATCTGCACACCCAGCCGGGCCAACATCATGACCGGACAGTACAGCCAAACCAATGGCATGCTGGATTTGGATGGCGCGCTTCCGGCGGAAAAACAGTACCTGGCCATGGAGATGAAAAAACTGGGTTATCAGACTGCCATCATCGGCAAATGGCACCTGAAAGAGGAGCCAGCAAAATTCGACTATTATGAAGTGCTGCCCGGGCAGGGCAAATACTTTGACCCTGAGTTTCGCAAAAAAGGGGAAGGCAGCTGGCCTGATAACCTGGTAAGCTATGAAGGACACTCTTCCGATATTATTACCGACCGAACCCTGGACTGGCTGGAAAAATCATATTCGATAGAGCAAACACCCGCTGCCTGGGAATTTTACGATTTGAGCAAAGACCCACAGGAAGTACACAATGTATATGGTGATCCGGCTTATAAGGAAATTATCGCGGACATGAAGCAGCAACTGCGGGAGAAGCGGGAAGCTTTACATGAAACCGATGAAAAATTCCCTCATATTCAAAAAGTCATTGAAGCGCACTGGGATAATTGATGTCTGTAATTAAAGCTATGGGCAAAGCATTGATCAGTTGGAATATAATCAATTTAGCAGACTTTGAACAGGGTTGAAAAACGTAATAAATAAGTAAAATGGAGATCAGGAAGGCGAGATCAGAAGATTATGATGCTGTTTGGGAAATTTTCAGCAAGGTAATTACCACCGGAGACACCTATGTGTTTAGTCCTGATACAAAGAAAACAGATCTTTCCAAACATTGGTTCGCGCCTTATATGCATACCTACGTGGCGGAAGAAAATGGCAAAATTCTAGGCACGTATATTATGAAGCCAAATCAAATTGATTTGGGAGCGCATATTGCCAATGCCGGTTACATGGTGCATCCCGATGCCCAGGGAAAGGGCGTTGGGAAAATGCTTTGCGAGCATTCCATTGAAAAAGCCAGGTCACTGGGATATAAGGCGATTCAATTTAATATCGTAGTAAGTACCAATCAGGCAGCGGTAAGGCTTTGGAAGCAATATGGGTTTGAGATTATCGGAACTATTCCTGAAGGATTTAAGCATTTGAAATTAGGCTATGTGGATGCGTATATCATGTACAGGAAATTATAATGACACCATATTTGAAGTAGTTTGATTAAAATATGACAAATACAACCAAAACGAGGCCTACCTATAATTCAGCCATCAATGGTGCTGATCACCTATTTGAATATGGCAGCCGCCTGGTGTATGGCACCTCCGGACTGGGAGGTGTCTGGGGAAAAGTGGACGAGGAAGAATCCATTCAATGCTTGCTTTATGCTTTTGAAAACGGGATTTCTTCTGTGGATACTTCTCCTTCTTATAACCGGAGTGAGGAATTTGTAGGCAAAGCCCTGCGCAGGTGGCCGGGAAAACAACCTTTTATCAGCACCAAAGTAGGCAGGCTGCCCGCTGAAAAAGCCGATGAATGTTATGTAGATTATTCGGCAGCAAGTATGCGAAGCAGCGTACTGAGGAGCCTGGACAGACTGGGGGTGGAGCAGATAGACCTGTTGTTTTTGCATGAACCGCATCTGGTGCCGCTGGAAAATATGGAAAGCATTCTGGAAACGCTGCAAGGGTTCAAAGCCGATGGACTAACCAGAATGGTAGGATTAGGCGGCAACCCCACCGAAGAATTTCTGCCTTTTATCACCGCCGAAAACTTTCAGGTGGTATCCGGTTATTTGAAAATGGATGCCTGTAACCTCACGGCTTTTGAAAGAGACATACCACATTTCCAACAACAGGGAGTGGCCTATTACGCGGCTTCCGCGTTGCACATGGCCCTGCTGGGAAACCGTTTTGAAAGTTATGCCGCTAATCCACCCCATACCGAATGGATTACCGCTGTGGATGTGCAGACGGCCAAAGCCGTGCATGCCATTGCTATCAAATACGACTTACCGCTTTCTTCCCTGGCGCAGCGCTATCTGTTTTCCATCAAAGAAGCCGACCGGGTGGTGATGGGCGCCCGCAAGATCAGCCAGATACAATCCACCGTCAGCGACTGGCAGCAGGGAGTATTGCCTGAAACCATCTTTAATGAAGTAACAAAAACTATCCTTGAAACTCGAAGAAACCAGAATACTCAATGAAAACACTTGTATTAGAAAAACCGGGAAAATTCAACTATACTGAAACCACACTGGATCAGCATCTTCAGCCGTACGAAGCCCTGCTGAAGGTGCACCGCATTGGTATTTGTGGCACCGATTACCACGCCTATGGTGGCAATCAGCCTTTCTTTTCCTATCCCAGAATTCTGGGACACGAACTGGGCGTGGAAGTGCTGCAAGTAGGTGAGCAGGTAACCAATGTGCAACCAGGCGACCGGTGTTCGGTAGAACCTTATCAGAATACTACCCGGGATCAGGCGGTACGCAGAGGTTTTACCAATTGTGGTGAGAATATATCCGTACTGGGGGTACACCAGGATGGCGGGATGCGGGAGTATATCAAAGTACCCGCCCGCTACCTGCACAAATCTAACCAGCTCAGCTATGAGCAACTGGCGGTGATAGAACCTCTGGGCATCGGCTGCCATGCGGTAAACCGTGCGGGTGTACAATCGGATGACCTGGTGCTGGTAGTAGGTTCAGGCCCGATTGGGCTGGCAGCTGTGATCTTTGCTACCGCTGCCGGAGCAAAAACGGTGGTAATGGACCTCAACGAAGATCGGCTGGCTTTCGCGGCCAGGGTTACAGATATTGCCAGTACAGTGGTAGCGGGCAGGGAAGATACTTTGGAAAAGCTCAAAGCGCGATTTGATGGCGACCTGCCCACTGTGGTATTCGATGCCACCGGCAACAAACATTCCATGGGAAAAGCACTGGAATATGCCGCACCGGCAGGCAGAATCGTATTTATTGGTCTGTTTCAGGGTGATTTTTCCTTTCACGATCCTTATTTCCATAAAAAAGAGCTGACCCTGATGGCCAGTCGCAATGCCTTATCCGCTGATTTTAGACAAATTATCCAAATGATGGAGGATGGTAAAATCAATGTAGACCGATGGATCACCCATCACAGTAGCTTTGAAGAAATGGCAGGACAGTTTGATACCTGGCTGAAGCCAGAATCTAAAGTGATCAAAGCAGTTGTTTCTTTTTAATAATGTTCACTTAATTCCTTTTTTTATGGCAACCTGATCCAATGAAGCTTTAAATAAAAATTTCAGAACATTAAATAATTTCACAAGAGGGGTTTTACCCCCTTACTTTCACCGGGGTAAGCAGGTGCCTCCCCGGAAGCAATAATTCAAAAATAATCAAAGGGGCACTGGCAGATTCTTCAAAGAGGGTACGCTTTTGCCAAATGCCGTTGTGCTCTCCTAAATGATAACCATGGTCGCTCCACAGTACGATGATCGTATTTTCTATAATTCCCTCTTCGGCCAGGGCATCTAAGATCCGGCCCAATTGTGCATCGATAAAGGAAACACTGGCATAATAAGCCTGTAGGGCTTCCAGACAGACTTTTTTATCCAGTCCATAGTTAGGAATGGAATTGTTGTGGGCAAATGCAGCCAATGGGATATCTTCCCGATCACCTTTGGGTACGGCACGCAATTTCATGGCATCAGGCGGATAGAGGTCAAAATACTTGTTGGGGGCCACATAGGGGGTATGGGGTCTGAAAAAACCTACCCCCAGAAAAAAAGGTTTCTCTTTATGGTCTTTTATCATTTTAATGGCCTGGGTGGCCACCATACCATCCGTCTGCTCTTTGTCATCGCCCTCAGCTTGTAACCAGCTTAAAGCAGCACTAATTTTTTTATGCGGTTCCGCATTGGTAATCAGGTCTTCTTCCTGGGTATCTCGTCCTTTCGGGTTAAAAACCTCATCCCAGGATAGCGAATCGTCCAGCCCATTGGTGCCTATGCCGGCTGGCACATCATAGTGATATATTTTGCCAACCCGACCGGCCCACCATCCATGCTGACGAAAAGGCTGGGGAGTGTAACCACATCCGGCACCTCATCACGAAAATGCCTGTCCAGGTCATATACTTTGATTACATCGGGGCGTAAACCGGTAAGCACAGAAGCCCGGGTAGGATTGCACAGCGGTAGCTGACAATAGGCGTTATTAAATTGGACACCCATGTTGGCCAGTCGGTCAAAATTTGGAGTCTTTGCTATTTCATTTCCATAACTCTCCAGCATAGGACCTAAATCGTCTACAGCGATGAATAGTACATTCGGCTTTTTGGTTTTTATGTCACTACAGCTCAGAAAATTGGCAGCAAGCAGTAAAAAAATAATGAAAACGGGATTCCGCTTGGATAATTTACAAGTCATGAAATTTGAAATTATGGGTGCGCTGGTGATAACATTTTTGGTGCCGGCCAATTTTCTATCAGTTGGGCATCAGTCAGCCTTAGTTCTTCGGTTAGTTTGTTTCGAAAATAAGCAAGCTTTTCCTGATAAGAACCTTCCAGGGCTAATATACCCTTATTTCGCAACGGATAAAATCTAAACAGCACTGAAAAGCGTTAGCCGCTGTAAAATAAACAGCGGCTATTCTACTACTTCTTTGCGTACTGACTGTTAGGCTAATGTTGATGCTTTTCTGTTTCACTATTTTCTTTTTGAGGTGTTTTCCCTTCCTGCATTGCTTCATACCATTGGGCAATGGCTTGATACGCTTCAGGAGACAGATCAGGTAGTTGCCGAACCAAGGCCGTGACCCCCCAGATGGCATCATCTGAATGAGTAGGGCCTAAGGCCATCATGCCTGTATCTTTAATCCCGTGTTTCAGAATCCAGTAAAGCTCAGCGTCAGTCCACTGCCCAACAACTTCTTTCTTGGTTAGGTCAGGTGCTTCCGGATAGATAACCATCCAGGGGGCTGCCTGCTGTCCGGGTGCGCCATGGCATGGCTGGCAGGCGGCACTATAGTGCCCATAAAACTGCCTGGCAAAGCTTAGATCCAGCAGGTCTATAGTGTCAGGCACCTGTATATCTCTGGCATGGTGACGAATTGAATTTTTCATCGTTGTTCGCAATACCCACTCCACAGGTTTTGAGTGTCCATCGGTAGCGCCAACATGATATAACCCTTTAAAGATAACTGAAAGAAAAGCGGTCAGTACTATCAGGGACGTGCCAAGCAGGAGGAAGGCGCGAATAATTGACTTTTTTTTCATGGTGATTTTTTGTTAAATAGTTGTTCATTCGTGAAGCAGGTGAGAAACGCCTGCCGTATTGGTTTCATGTTTAGCCATGATATCCAGGACATAAAAAGCAGTATAAACCTGCCCCTGATGCTGAAACCGCACAAACATCCTTGTCATATCTTATGTAAAATTCGGAAGGGTGCTATTGATATGCTTTATATAATTGCCGGAAGGATTTACAAAATTTACTTTTGATCAAATCATGCCAGGTGGCCTGAGAAGGGACATGTTCTCGTAGTTCAAACTTTTAGTCCAAAAATAAGCCTGGTAAGAATAGAGATGATTTACCAAATAAGCAAAATGATGAAAAAAATTTGAATTAGGTACGCTCTTGATTACAGTTGCTGCTCAGGTATTATTCTATCATGACAAAGAAGCAGTTAAGAATTTCTTTTCCCAACACCGCCGTGGGGATTGGGGAGATCTTAACGAAAACGATAAAATCCTGAACGATAGAGCAGTTCAGATGGGTGACGATAGAATTATGTTAGTTTATCATTATAACGAGGTCAAATTCTATCTGATCACAGATGCTGATCACAAACACTCCACGCTTATGCTCGCCATAGACAATTGGTTTTTCTATTATTTTCTTCGATATTAAGCCCGACAAGGGCTTTTTTTGTTTAAACCAATATATTTTTACCTTTAAATGTATGGCATACCCAATTCCCACTGATACTTCACATAAATTTATTTTTGTTGGGTCACTTATCGCAGTGATTTATATCTTAAACCTCACATTTAATCAATTGACAGATTACGATAACCTTGTAATGGAATCTGCTGTTCTGGAAAAGAAAGTACAGTTAAGTAACACATTTAAAAAAGGAGAATTAATTATTGATTCCATTAAGGTCACCGAAAACAATTTTAATATGATGTTAGAAAGCGAGCTTGCAAAAGTCAAAATTGAAAAGTTTGAGAATGCAATGATTAGAATATATTGTTGGCTTTACTTACAGTTTTAATAAAAGTTTTTCGTAATAACTGCCCACACCGCTGCTTTTACTTAATGTGCCTGTTCTCTGTTATTTCGCATCCATAATTAAGTTGGGTAAGTACAGCGATAATTCCGGGAACAGTGTCACCAGCACCAATACCAGCAGGCTGATCAGCAGAAAAGGAAGAATGGCGCTGCTTACTTTGCCTATCGATACTTTTCCAATGCTGGACGCCACAAACAAACATACCCCTACCGGTGGCGTGGTCAAACCAATGATCAGGTTGAGCACGGCGATCACCGCGAAATGAATGGGATCTACCTCTACGGCCACCGCTACTTTAAGCAGGATGGGAAATAAAATTAGCAAAGCGGCGATGGTTTCCATAAACGTACCTACAAATATCAACAGCAGGTTGATCAGCAGCAGCACCACATACTTGTTGGTAGAAAAATCCAGTATCTCACTGGCAATCAGCTGAGGCAACTGTTCTGTGATTAATATCCACCCGAACAGATTGGCGAACCCTACCAGCACCATCAGCGAAGCCGATGTTTTCATAGAGTCCAGCACAATCACCTGCACGTTTCTGACATTGAGTTTTTTATAAACGAATGCCCCTATCAGCAAGGCATACAATACGGCT
>JBGTIS010000302.1:0-14514 GCA_041745535.1 Cyclobacteriaceae bacterium
CGCTTCCCAACTGGCTGAACTTTGGTAAGGTCAGGGCCGCTTATGCCGAGGTGGGAGATGACAATGTGGCGCCTTATTCCAATGCCCTGTATTATGGGGTGGAAAATAACCTTTTCCCTACGCCGGCAGGTCAGCCTGTACCGGTGGGTGGCATCAACGCTTCTACCATTCCCAATGGGAATCTGAAGCCTTTGCGGGTTTCAGAAGCTGAGGTTGGCTTAGAATTAAAAATGTTTAACGACATGGTAGGGTTCGATTTTACCTACTATCGCAAAATTACCAACGACCAGATTCTGGCCGCCCAGGTGTCGGATGTGTCCGGATATACCAGTCGGCTGATCAATGTGGGTAAAAGCAGAAACAGTGGTTTGGAAATGTTGCTTACCCTGGTTCCGGTGAACAAAAAGGGTTTCCGCTGGGATGTGAATTTCAATGCTTCCTATAATGCTTCCGAAGTATTAAAATTGGGGATAAGCGAATCGGATACCATGATTACCGTAGGGGGTGGTGGCGGCAGTACACTGCGGCAGGTGGTAGGCAGGCCTATCGGACAAATCTATACTTTTAATTACCTCCGCGATGAGCAGGAAAGAAAAGTATTTGATGAAAACAGCGGCCGGCCTTTGCGCGATCCTAATCCGGTGAATGTGGGCAGCGTATTGCCCAAATATTTTGGAGGTATCACCAACACTTTTAATTACAAGGGCATCAACTTATCGGTACTCATCGACTTTAAGCTGGGTCACAAAGTGATTGGCGGTTCCAAAATGAATTACCTGCGCCACGGCTTACACAAAAAGACACTGGTAGGCCGTGCCGAAGGGTATGTGATTGGCGATGGTGTAAACTCCAATGGTGAAATCAACACCACCCGGTCCGATATTCAGCCTTTTTATGAGACCCCGAATGTACTCGGTATCTATGAAGACTTTATTTACAATGCCGGATTCTGGAAGCTACGGCAAATTACCATCGGATATGATTTCAGTAAAATATTGCCTGAGAAGTTTTTCATCAGAGGCCTGCGGCTGAATGCTGTGGTCAACAATGTGCTGGTACTAAAAAAATGGACCGAGAATATGGAACCTGAAATGGTAAATAATGCTTCCGACAATGCCGTTGGCTTAGACTTCTGGCCCAGTTTGCCGCCTACCCGCAGTATTGGATTTAACCTGAATGTAAAATTTTAAACAGGTGGAAAATTCATAAAAATTTTTAACCTTTAAGAATTAATAAGATGAAAAACATAAAAGTATATATCAGTACCTGGCTGATAGCCGTGTGCCTGCTTTCAGGCTGTGAAAAGAATTTCGGTGAGATCAATACCGATAAAGTGAATCCGACTACTTTGGACCCCACTTTTGTGATGAATAAGGCCATTGTAGACGCTACCTACCGCGATGGATTTAGTATCCTGCAGCAATTGTCCTATAATTTTGGTATTGTACAGCAGATTATCACCCCGTATGGCAGTTCGCTGGCCGGGGCCAATTACAACCAGACGAACACCTCCAATACCAGTCGGGTATGGCAAAATTATTACCAGAATGTGATCAAACAGATCGTGGATGTGGTAGACAAGACCCGTGACAATACCGACCCCTCCAATTTATACCATGTGGCCAGAATCTGGAAAGCGTTTGGGTTCATGATTTTAACCGATACCTATGGTGATATTCCCTATTTTGATGCAGGGAAGGGTTTTCTGGAAGAAATTATCCAGCCCACCTACGATACCCAGGAAACCATTTATATGGACATACTGAAAGAACTGGACGAAGCTGCTGCCGGATTAGATGCTTCCAAAGCCATAGAAACCAGCGATATCCTGTATGGGGGCGACATTACCAAGTGGAAACGATTAGGCTATTCGCTGATGTTGCGGGCAGCCATGCGTTTATCAAAAGTAGACCAGGCTACAGCCCAGTCGTATGTAGCCAAAGCTGTGGCCGGTGGACTGATGCGGTCCAATGACGATAATTCCATGATTCGCCACACTGCTTTGTATAATAATTATATTGGACAACATTTATCGGCGCGTGAAAAAACGAATTACTACCTGGCTTCTCCTTTTGTCAATTATTTGCAGGATAATAATGATCCCCGCCTAGGCTCCATCGCCATTCGGTATGTAGGCGCTTTGGGTCGTCCGGAACAGGATTTATCCCGTGCCTCTACCGATCCTGACGTTCAGGTGGGCATGCCCATGGGATACGACGATGTTTCCATCAGTACCGTGCTGGAAGAAAATAGTGTAGCCAGCCTTTGGGACTTCTCTCAGGCGAACATCTACACAGTGGTGAATGTGGGTGCTCCTGAATTTCATGTCACCTATTCGCAAACCCAGTTGCTGCTGGCCGAAGCGGTGGTACGGGGATGGACAACCGGTGATGCGGCAGCGCTTTTCGCCAGCGGCATCAGGGCACATATGGAGCAAATGGCATTGTACGATGTAAGTGCCGCTATTGACGAAGTTGAAATTCAGGCTTATCTGACAGCCCATCCTTTGAATATGGGTACAGCGCTGGAGCAGATCAACACCCAGTACTGGGTTTCTTCTTTCCTGAATGGCGACGAAGCCTGGGCCAATTTCCGCCGAAGCGGATACCCCGGTTTATCTCCCAATCCGTATCCCGGTTCAGAAATTGACGAGGATTTTATCCGCCGGATGCCTTATCCGGATAGCGAAATTATTACCAACCAGGGAAATGTGCGGGATGCCATTAGCCGGCAGGGACCTGATAATCTGGATACCCGGGTTTGGTGGGATGTAAAGCAATAATCAGTTTAGATTTTTAACCAATCACTATTAAACCATAAAAGGATGAATAAAAAAACAAATCAATCGAGACTGGATCGCCGGGATGCCATGAAATTTCTGGGACTTGGCTCAGCGGCAGGTCTGATGGGCATGCTGGGGGGAACTTCCACTGCCCAGGCGCGTGACATTCACCAGCCTCCCAAGGGCCTGCCTCCCATAAAAATTAAAAGTGTAAAAGCCATTGGCACAGCCCCCCAGCGGTCTAACCTGATTGTAGTGAAAGTGGAAACCACAGAACCTGGTTTATACGGCCTTGGATGTGCCACCTTTACCCAGCGGGCAGAAGCGGTGGTGACGGCTATTAACAGCTATATGGGGGATTTCTGCGTAGGTCGCGATGCCGATAACATTGAGGATTTGTGGCAATCGTTTTATGTGAGCTCCTACTGGCGAAATGGGCCGGTGCTGAACAATGCCCTTAGCGGACTGGATCAAGCCCTGTGGGATATTAAAGGGAAGCGGGCTAATATGCCGTTATACCAGATTTTGGGCGGAAAAACCCGTTTCGCGGTGGATTGCTACGAACACGCAAATGGCAATACTCCGGAAGAAATAGCCGATGATGTACAGAAATACATAGACATGGGTTTCCGCCACGTACGCATTCAGCAGGGAGGTTATGGCGCATTGAATCTGGCTGCTCAGCCCGACTTTAAAGATGCCGGATTTGGCAAGCCGGAAGATAATTTTATGGACCAGCACCAGTACCTGAAATCGGTACCCAAGATGTTTGAGATGGTGCGGAAACAATGTGGCGAAGAGGTAGAACTGTTGCACGACGTACACGAAAGGGTACAGCCCATGGACGTGATCAACATGATCAAACAATTGGAAGAATACCGGCCTTTCTTTGTGGAAGATCCATTTTCTCCGGAGAACATGCCCTGGTTCAAGCAGCTTCGCGAAAGCACTACCGTGCCTATCGCGATGGGCGAACTCTTTAACAACATCAATGAATTTATAGAACCAATGGTCAACCGCATGTTCGATTTTATTCGCTGCCATGTGTCGCAGATCGGGGGCATTACCCCGGCGATGAAAGTAGCTCGCCTGGGTGAATGGTTCAATGTAAGAACGGCCTGGCACGGTCCCGGCGATGTGTCGCCTGTAGGGCATGCAGCGCAATGCCATATGGATTTCGCGCTCTGGAACTTCGGTATTCAGGAAGCTGTCCATTTTTCGGAAGAACTGCTGGAGGTTTTCCCGGGAAGTCCCTATTTGAAAAATGGTTACATGTATGTAAATGAAGCCCCCGGCATTGGTGTGGATATCAATGAGAAACTGGCCGCGAAATATCCCATCAGCAACCGGGCAGGTAACTGGACCGTGCGGAAAAGAGATGGTACCATTATCCGCCCATAAGGCTGATATAGGCAATATTTAATTGATAAGTTATTTAGGTATGGCGCTCTCCAATTTTCACTTCTTCATTCCCCCAGGGAGCGCCTGCCTAGATTTTTGGTAAGGCATGTTTTGGTACAAACTTTCCAAAATGAAAACTATCTGAACCCTAAAATTTATTTACTTTAAAAACAAAATAAATTATGAGTAATACTTCAAGCAAATCTGGTATGTCACGAAGGTCTGCCATACAATCGGTATTGGGTGTAGCCGGAGTAGGCATGATGGCCCTGCCACAATCTTCCTATACCAGCAATGTGGGACTTTTTCAGGAAAGGGAAAAAGTGCGGATTACCAAACTGGAAACCTTTCTGGTGCAACCCCGATGGATATTTCTGAAAATACACACCGATGCCGGCGTTACCGGACTGGGCGAACCGCTGCTGGAAGGGCGGGCGCTTACCATACAGACGGCCATCAAAGAACTTGAGCCCTACCTGATTGGGAAAGATCCCCGGCAGGTGGTGCACCACTGGCAGGCTATCTACCGCCATGCCTTCTACCGGGGCGGGCCTATTCTTACTTCTGCCCTGAGCGGTATAGATCATGCCCTGTGGGACATCAAAGGAAAGTTGCTGGGCGTTCCGGTGTATGAATTACTGGGCGGACCTACCCGTGACCGGGTACGGATATATGGACGCGCCAAAACCCCGGAAGATATGAAAAAAAGGAAAGCGGAAGGGTATACCGTGATTAAAACCAGTGTGGACCACGATAAGCCTGCTAACATTGTGGAAAGCCGGAAATTTATTAAAAAAGCAGCCGAAAGCTTTGCCGCGCTACGGGAAGCCGGTGGCGATGAAATGGATATTGGCATTGATTTTCACGGCAACATATCGCCCCAAACAGCCAAGGTACTGATCAAAGAATTAGAACCTTTCCAACCCATGTTTGTGGAAGAACCCTGCCAGTGCCAGAATGTGGATGTGATGGCTGACATTGCCAGAGGCACGCATCTGCCCATTGCCACGGGAGAAAGAATATTTACCAAATGGGGCTTCCGGGAAATTCTGGAGAAGGGTGCTGCCAGTATTTTGCAGCCCGATCTTTGCCATGCCGGAGGGATTACTGAAGGTAGAATTATTGCCGGAATGGCAGAAGCCTATTACGCGCCTATCGCTCCGCATAATCCGATGGGGCCGATCTCGCTGGCAGTAGGATTTCAGTTAGCGGCCTCTGTGCCGAATTTCCTGGTGCAGGAGCAGGTTAGTCTGGGAGAGGGATACCTGAAAAATCCTTTCAAGCTGGAAAAGGATGGCGGCGTACTGATTCCCACCGGTCCGGGACTGGGCATTGAACTGGATGAAGACAAACTGGCTGATAAGCTGGGGCACGAATGGAAAAATCCGGAAAGCTATAATCCATTCGACGGTTCAGTGGTAGACTGGTAAGTGGTCTTACTAAGTGTTATAAACGTTACGTTAAGCCTGAAATAGTTTATCATGCACTGGTTTCCAAACGCAGGAAACCAGTGCGATAATTACCAAAAGAAATAATGAAGTACCAATTCTTGCTCATTGCCCTGGGGCTATTTTTTTTAGGAAGCTGCAACCTGCCTTCTGATCAGGATGTAAGTGCTGATCCGCTGCAAGCTGACTGGGTACATTATGGTGGGAACAAAGCCGGAAACCGCTATTCCTCGCTCACCCAGATTAATAAAGGCAATGTAAAGAATCTGCGATTAGCCTGGTCTTATGACACAGGAGAAAACAACAATCCGGACGAAAAAGGTTTTTTTGTGGAGTGCCAGCCGATTGTAGTGAATGGCATTTTGTATGGAACATCTCCCAAACTGAAGTTATTTGCTGTGGATGCTGCTTCGGGCAAAGAGCTATGGAAGTTTGATCCGTTCGCCAGTCCGGACATAAAGCCCAGGTACCATCCGGTGCGCGGTATTAATTACTGGCGGGACGGAGATGATGAGCGGATTCTGTATGCCGCGGGCACTTCCCTGTTTGCCATTGACGCTACCACCGGTGCGCCGATCAAAAGTTTCGGTGAAAATGGGGAGGTGGACCTGCACGTTGGGTTGGGAAATGAGGAAACCATTGGGCACGATGTAAGTAACCTTCGGGTAAGCATCACCACCCCTGGCGTAATCCACAAAGATAATCTGATTGTAGGCTGTAGTGTGTCCGAGTCGGGCGAAGCGCCTCCCGGCTACATCAGAGCATTTAATGTGCGTACGGGAGAACTTTCCTGGGCATTTCATACCATCCCCCTTCCCGGTGAATTTGGTTATGATACCTGGCCAAAAGATGCTTATAAAAAGCTGGGTGGCGCCAATTGCTGGGCCGGTATGGTATTAGATGAAAAACGGGGTGTGGTATATGCCGGTACCGGCTCACCCTCGGTAGATTTTTATGGCGGTGCCCGCGCCGGAAAAAACCTGTTCGCCAACTGTGTGCTGGCCCTGAACGCTGAAACCGGAGAGCGAATCTGGCATTACCAGATTGTGCACCACGATTTGTGGGACCGGGATATGCCTTGTCCGCCGAACCTGGTTACGGTAGCACACGAAGGTAAAAAAGTGGAAGCCGTGGCGCAGGCCACCAAAGATGGGTACATCTTTTTGCTGGACCGGGATACCGGTGAACCTTTATTTCCGGTAGAGGAAGTACCGGTAATGACCTCCCCTGCTTTGCCCGGAGAGCAGCCCTGGCCTACACAACCGGTTCCTGCCAGGCCGGCTCCTTTTGCCATGCAGGAACTCACAGAAGATAATATTACAGATCGCACGCCTGAAGCGCGTGCCTATGTATTGGACAGGTTCCGCGACAGCCGCTATGGCAGTAAATATATGCCGCCCAGTCTGGAAGGTACCCTGTACTTCGGCTTCGGGGGTGGAGCCGAATGGGGTGGTAACGCGGCTGATCCGGAAGGCATTATGTATGTGAATGGTAACAATATGCTTTGGTGGTTAAAAATGAAAGACATGCGGGCAGAAAATATGCTGGCATCGGCTTCGCCGGAACAAATCCTTTTTAACACCAATTGCGCGGTTTGCCATGGAACTAATGGAGAAAAAAGTAAAGGTGCGGGCAGCGAAGCCGCACAGGCCTATCCTGATCTGGCTAATGTAGGCAAACGGTTGAGCCGGGAGGAGATCAGTAATTTATTAGAAACCGGCCGGGGAAGGATGCCTTCGTTTCAGCATCTGGATAAAAAGGAACGTACCGCGATTGTAGATTTCTTATTAAAAAGCCCGGAAAAGAATAATGAAGTAGTTGATGTTCACGAAGTAAAGGCCACAGAGGCTGCCGCTAATAACCCGGATTTTCCTTATGTGCCGCCCTTTCTTAACAATGGGAATACCCAGTTTCGCGATCAGGAAGGTTACCCGGCTATTAAGCCGCCCTGGGGCACCTTGAATGCCGTGGATCTGAATACCGGAGAATATGTGTGGCAGGTGCCTTTTGGCGAATATCCGGAATTGGTAAAGCAGGGCATACCCACTACCGGCACGGAAAACCATGGCGGACCGGTAGTAACAGCCGGAGGTTTACTGTTTATTGGCGCTACTTACGATGAAAAAATCAGGGCTTTTGACACCAAAACAGGTGAGATAGTGTGGGAATACCAATTACCGGCAGGTGGATTTGCCACGCCCATTACCTATATGGTAAATGGAAAACAGTATATTGCCATTGCGGCAGGCGGCGCCCGGTATGGGTTAAAAGCCGGAGGTTCCTATGTAGCTTTCGCCTTACCATAACGGCAGGTTGGCAATAAAAAACAAAGCACGAATTATTTATCTGTTACCACACATAAATAATACACTAAAATAACAAATTTTGTAATTCTATTTACTTGATTTCTAGCTGGCAATAATTAATGAAAAATTATCTTTTAGGATGTGACTGGGGTACTTCATCATTTAGGTTACGATTGATCAATCTGGATGATCATCAGATTTTAGGGGAAGTGGTTTCCCGGGAAGGGATTGCCCATACTTACAATAGCTGGAAACAAGAAAGCGAAAATAAAGGGGTTACCCGGCGCAATTTTTTCTGCCAGCAGCTAAAAAGGCAGATCGATATTTTATCCGGACAGGTAGCATTCTGTCTTGATCATCTTTCCATTGTTGTTTCAGGTATGGCTTCTTCCTCCATTGGTATGGAAGAAATTCCTTATGCCGCGTTACCCTTTGCCCTGGATGGCAGCCAGGCAGGTGTGGTTTGTATCGAAAAGCAGGAAGATTTTTGTCATGAAGTAATTCTGATTTCGGGTGTGAAAAGCCCGGAAGATGTGATGCGTGGTGAGGAAACCCAGTTAATTGGGTTAATGTCCTTGTTAGAACTGGAACCATACCGGTCCGGGAAAGCCGTATTGCTCTTTCCTGGCACCCATTCCAAGCACGTTTACATTCATGACGGTCAGTTGGTCAGTTTTCAGACGTACATGACAGGTGAAGTATTTAACCTGATGTCGAATTACAGTATTTTGAAAGACTCGGTAGAAGTCCAGTCCTTTACCGACAGCACCAGTCCCGATTGGGAGGCTTTTCAACAGGGGGTCGCGCAGGCCGTTTCTTCTAATATTCTGCACGGTTTATTTACCGTTAGAACCAACCAACTGTTCCACAAACTGAACAAAAAGCAGAATGAATTTTATCTGAGTGGCTTACTGATCGGTACGGAACTAAAAGACCTTCTCAAAGCAGATAACGGACCCATCATATTGTGCTGCGGCAAACATTTGTTTGAGTTTTACAAACTGGCGCTTGAAGCATTACCGATAGCCAACCACACCATCACCCTGACTGCCGATTTGATAGACCAAGCTACAATTGCCGGGCAGATAAAAATATTTCAGCATCAGAAGAAAGAAATTTAGACCTCACTTTTATGCGTTAAACTGATAAACTATGAATCATTATTTTTCTGAAAAAATTCGGCAATTTGCCAAAATTACTTTACTTGTAGTGAGTGTTTTTCTGGTAAGCTGCCAGTCGCGCGACACTACACAAACCAACAACCAAACCTCGCGAAAAATGCGATTCAAAAATTTCCAGGAGCTGAAATTAGGATTCACCACACAGAACTTCCTGCTGGTGATGCCAGTGAGTGTTGAAAACAGCAGGCAACTGATCGATTACGCCGAACAAGAAGGCTATGCCTGGCTGGAACTGAGGGATCCTGATGCCACCCTTACTTTGGAAGAATCAAAGGAAATTGCCGACTATGCCCGCGGGAAAGGGATAGAAATCAGCTATGCCATACAAAAAGGATTGCTGGATACGGATTTCTGGCCTGTCTTCAATAAAGGAGTAAAAAACGCCGCTGTATTTAAGGGGCCGGGCATTTTCCGGTCGCTGGCCAGTGGCGCGGAAATTTCCGGTAATGCCACAAGAAAAGGATGGACCCAGGCTGAACTTGATAAAGTGGTGCAATATGCTGACAGCGCTGCCGGCATTGCCCATGAAAATGGATTACAATATGTAATAGAAAACGGAGGAGAAGCCTTTTTTGGCGATGGTGCTCAATATTACGGGATAGCGGATGTGTTTTCCCGCCTGGGCGATCAGGTAGGCTGGCAGTTCGATACCGCCAATCCTTTTAGTGTGGCAAGGGTACACGCATCGCCTGACAGCATCAAAACCTTTTTACAGCAAAATGCGGGTAACCTTTTTTATATTCATTTGAAAGCTGCCCAAAACGGTCAGGCCCAAGCTGTTTTAATGGATAACCCTTTGCCTTTCCAGGAGGTATTCCAGGAAATGACGGCCCATAATGTACCTTATGTAGCTATTGAATTGCAGGCGGTTGACAACAAAGAGCAGGCCTTTGAGCATATGCGGAAAAGCATAGATTACCTAAAATCTCAGGATATTATCACCATCCCTTAACTTTATTACTATGTCGATTGAGAAGATTGATACCCCTAAAAGCTCCATTCCGCAAAAAATATGGCTGGCCATGCTCAGCATTGGCCCGGGCATTTTCTGTATCGGGTATACTATTGGTACGGGTAGTGTAACCTCTATGGCGAAGGCGGGTAGCCAGTTTGGCATGCAACTGACGTGGGTACTGTTACTGAGTTGTCTGTTTTCCTGGTTGCTGATGGAAGCGTATGGCCGGTTTGCCATAGTAACCGGGCTGACCTCCATTTACGGTTTCAAAACCAGGATCAAATCCGGAAAGCTCATCGCTATTTTGGTGGTGGTAGGCATTGTAATCGCGCAGTGGAATTCCCTTTCCGGCATCCTTGGCCTGAGTGCCAACGCCATTTATGAAACCACCCGCCTGTTTATGCCGGGCTTGCCGGAACAAAACTATTGGGTGGTGCTGGGAATCGCCATTGTGTTGATCCTGACCATGTACGCCCTGCTGTGGGTAGGAAAATACTCTTTTTTTGAAAAAGTACTGATTGTATTTGTAACCCTGATGGGCGTTTCTTTCATCTTTTCTCTGTTTGTGGTGTTCCCCAGGCCGGAAGATATTGCCACTGGGCTAATTCCCACTGTTCCGGAGGTCCCGGGAGGAAAATTGCTGGTGGCCGCTTTTGTGGGTACTACCATGGCAGCACCCACTTTTGTGGTACGGCCGTTGCTGATGAAAGGAAAAGGGTGGACAGCAGCCAATACGAAAGAGCAATCGAATGATGCCCTGATTTCCGGTATTCTGATGTTTGTGATCAACGTATCGATTATGGCAGCGGCTACCGGAGCCATGTTTTATGAAGGTAAAACCATTGAAAAGGTGCTGGATATGGTGTACACCCTGGAACCCGTAGCTGGTAAGTTTGCCGTAGTGGTGTTTATGGTGGGCGCGCTCAGCGCCGGACTTTCCTCCATCTTTCCCATCATGATGGTAGCGCCGCTGCTGATTGCCGATTATCGGGATGGTGAACTGGATACCAATTCCCGTCGCTTTAAACTGCTTACCGGACTTGCCTGCCTGATCGGCCTTACAGTGCCCATTCTGGGGGCCAACCCCATCATTGCCCAGATTGTAACCCAGGTAGCCGGCGTATTTGTATTGCCCCTGGTAATTGGTAGCATCATTTACCTGGTAAACCGCAAAGATCTGATGGGCCAGCACAAAGCAGGCATAGGGTTGAACATAGGACTAATAGCTGCTTTTATTTTTTCCTGTATTATTTCCTATACGGGAGTGATTGCCTTGCTGGAGTTTTTTCAATAGCAAAATCAATCGGATTTTTCCACAGGTACTTTTATAGATATTACCGGTGGGCGGTAGCAAAAATTTTTCTGCTGCTATTTTTGAGGCCAGAGAAACTGGACTTACCTGATTATTGGGCTTCATTTTTATTCAATGTATACCAATTGAATTTTAGGTGTTGTTCCCGGATAAACGAGTGCTACTTTTGAGCTGAGTAGTACTTCATATAAATGAACATTTGCCTCAAATTCTCCCCTAAAAGTAGGTATTCACAGCGAATTCAAACTGATTAATAAAAATCTCTTTGAGATTTGATATATTGTTCTGTTCATAAAATAAAAGCATTGCTTTCTTATAACTAATGGAATCAACAGTCCGAAAGGATAAAGGACAGTAGTTTTCATTCAATAATATGGCATTGCTTACAATTCTTGCTGTTCTTTTATTTCCGTCCATAAATGGCTGTATGTACGAGATAAGTACCAATGCCAACAAAGCTTTCTCAAACAAATTTGAGAAGATTTCCAACTCAAATCTATGGCTAACCTTTCAAGTTCTTTTTTGTATTCATTCTCTGAAAGTTGAGCAATATTTTTTTGATACGTATTTTGAAGTGCTGAAAGCTTCAATAGTTCACTTTCAGTAAAAACGTTGTGCTTTGCTAATACATCCGTTATTATAGAAAAATTGAATCCTTCATTGATTTCACGTTCATCAATTTCTTTCTCATGGTATTTTTCAATATCAATGGACTGAATCAATTTATAGGCCGGTGAAATAACGTATTTTGTGCCTTTACCTTGTCCTTTAGTGGCCAGATAATTCTCTGAAATTAATTTGGCTAAAATTCTTTTAAGTGTGGCATAACTTACGGTAACATCTGCTCTGTCAAACACTTCTTTAGAAGAGGATTCTCCTGTTTTCCGTATAAAATCAATGATTCGCTGTTCCCGATGATCAATCATTCTGATGTTTTTAGCTCACAAAGTTAAAATTTAAAGCTCAATTTTGCCATCTTTTGAGCTGTATCTTTTATTTAAATGAGCTACAATACTGACTAAATACCATACAGCACTATTTAATTTTCAGGGTCATTAATTATTCCTGATCCAATATCTTATTAAAATAAGTTTGCTTCCCTTCAGGACGAACCATTTTCCAGATTATGGGCGCATAGTTTTTACCAGTTAGCATAGCGAAAAGCACCTGTGGGTGTTTTTGTTGTTGAAAATATTGAGCGGTTTCTTTTCGGGTTGGAAATTCCTTGTACGCTCCCTGGCACGCTTCTTCTATAGCATCATATTTTGTTTGCAGTTCTGTAACAGATTGTTTCACCCAATCAAATACTTCATCAGGAACTTTTTCAAGTAACTCATCCAAAGGTTTCCCTTCAGAAAGATATTGCCAGATTTCTATAAGAGATAATTCGGTAACGATGCGATGTAGTCTGATGTATTCTGAGAATTTCACCTTCACACGCATGCCAGAAGCAAACCGAATCACAAATCCTTCCCGGTTATCCTTGGCATGTTGATGAAGGCCAGTAAGATCATGTATTGCTTCATAATGCTCAACTATTGGAAAACCTATATCATGTAAAGGAAGTTCTACCCCCGTTTTAGTTTCGATGATAGCTAACAAAAATAAATCACTTATCTGCCCATAATCAACCACAATCCTGTTTCCAGGATAAATGATCTCAAACAAATAAGTGTTATTTGGATCAAGTTTATCCAGCGTATGCTGGTATTTTTCTTCCAGCATCTCATTGGCCATTTTTGCTTGCTCTCCTACAAATGAGCCACGGGTAGCGAGTTGAGGTTTGCCCTTTAGCCAATATAATATTCCCAGGGAACCATCCAACTTTTCATAAACCTGAAAGGATTCTTGTGGTAGCTCTTGAGGTTTTACCTGTTCCAGATTGAAAAACTTAGGGAATGGACGGGCGACAATATTTCCTTGCTCATCAATGATCAATCCACGGCACATAGAAGTATAGTCATTCCAGAAGGCATCATATTGTGTTTTAGCGGTATAGTTGCAGATATAGAGGTCCGCTTCCGGATGCTTTTGTACTTTCAGATAGTGTTGCTCAACCAATTTGTCGATGTGATTCCAGTCCAGTTTGTTCATCATAGTGTAAAAAACATAAATAAAAAAGCCCCTCGTTAGTGTCGGCTGTGTACCGGGTAACGAGGGGCTTTAAGAGTTTTAAGATTATTTTATGAATAACCACATAGGTCGCCTGTTACCCATTTAGATGGGGGATGACTGAAAAATCGGCGGTATGTCAGATTAATTCGTGTCAATTGAAATTTTCTTTATACAAAGATACAAAAATGATTTTTTCTGAAAAAGGTGGTAACATTTTTAAGATTTCGAAGTATCGGAAGAATGATCTTTAACTGATAATATTTACTTTATATTATGCGGATGTATTGACTTGAAGTTTTAGCGAGTATGGCCTGTTAAAGGCTTCCTGTGAGAGTTTGAAATAATCAGCCAGTTTCCGGATAATATCTTTTGAAAGGCCTTTTTTATAACGCAGAATATCGGAGACCAGGCCTTTGCTTACACCTAATATTTCCGCTAAATCCTTGGCCTTCAAGTTTTGTTCTTTCATCAAAGAATGGAGCAGGGAAACAGGATCAACCGCAAGAAATGAGTTGTGCGCTTTATCCCACTGTTCAATTAGCAGGGTAAGCAGTTCAATTTCATCTTCAGTTCGCGCATGCTTTTTATCGTCAAATACCAGTTGTTCTACCATTTGGCAGTACCGCTTATACTGTTCTTTAGTTTTTATGACTTTATATTTCAAGACTTCCATCACAAATTTCTCTTTTAATACATATTAATGGTATACGGTTGATTCCTGGCACAAAGCTGATCGTATTCGGCATGGGTTCCTATCCAGCATATAAATAGATGAACCTGCTTTTGCCCAAAGGCATATTTAGCTATCAATCTAAAATTATTACCGCCTATGTTAAAAACTATTCTGTTGCTTCCCTGACCGAGTTGATCGGCCGTATTGAAAGTTTTTATAATATAAGCCAATGAGCAAATGATCTTCTACTTCTTGCCTGACGCTTAATATAATCTTCTATTGTCTGCTTTTTGATTAGATGAACTTTCATAATAGAACATGGTAATAATAGCAAATAGTTC
>JBGTIS010000303.1:0-27787 GCA_041745535.1 Cyclobacteriaceae bacterium
TATAGGATACCCTGATGCTATCTACCCGGTTCTGGGTAGAAATTTTAAAGTTTCCTTCAAAATCGGTGGTAATACCCGTAGTGGAACCTACAAATAAAACATTGGCGAAAGGGATAGGATCACCCGTTTCCGCATCCGTAACTTTTCCGGAAACAGTAGTGGTTTGGCCATAGGCATAGGGGCCCATCAGTCCGGATAGCAAAGAAACCCAAAAAAATAATGTATGCCTCGTCAAATTTTTTAGAAATAAAGTTATTACCAACAGGTCACGATACGACAAACGTAAATGGGAAAAGAAAGATTGTAAAAATTTGTTTAAAGAATAATTTATTGAACAATAAACAGACCAATCATTTTGCTGTTTCTAATTTCTTATAAAGAAAAATAACAGAAGTGTAAAATTCTTTGAAACAGCAAATTTCGGTGCATAACAGAGTAACCATTTTCACCTTCAGCAAAGTGCGAATCATAGACTAAAAATAGCCACTCCAGAATCCGCATTTCCTGTTATATAGGAATGCAAGGTTCCGAAGTGGCTAGCATTGAATCGGTTAAAATGTGTTATGATCCGATTTCCATTTAGTTAATTGCGCTTTTTACCGAATAAGCCCAACTGACTTTTGGTTTTTACTCCGTGATTTTTATTGACCCCATTTCCTGACTGAAAATTCCATTCTACCTGATCGCCAACGTGCCGGTCTTCGTCAGAACTTTCTTCTTTGTGATTAACCTGAACTCCTTTTAGTGGTTCTGATCCAGGTTTGCCCTGAGCTATTCTGGGCTTTTCACCCAGAATTTCTTCCATGGTTTTCTCACTTTCAATCAGCTTAATTTTTTTAACTTTATCGTTGCTGAGTTTGTGGCCTATGGCTTTCCAGCCTTTTACATCCACCAGTAAATCCATTTCAAAAGTCTTCTGATCTGTTTCACCTTTGTTTCGGGAAATGGTTAACTCAATTTTAGCGTTTTTGCGGGTGGAAACTACTTCCAGTTTGGAACTGCGGGCATCAGAAATAAAGTTAAACCGTTTGTCTACGGTAGAAGTTTCCACCTGAAACCGTTTTACATAATGCGATTTGGTATTGCCATCGTAATAAACCGCGGCGATCACTTTTTCAGGATTAAATTTCTCAACCAATAAGGTAGTTTCCGAATCATACCGATTGGTGAGGTCATAGTTGGTGAGTTCGTAACTGCCATCTTTATAAATCGCTAAAATCCGTTCCTCACCTTCAAAAGAACCTAATAATTCACCCCTTGAGTCGGTGTTTAATTTGCCGATAATGTTATCGAACCAGATGTCGATACCACCCAGGGTAGATTCGCCTTCGGCTTTTAACTGAATTTTTCTTACCGGATACCGGGTCAGAATATTGCCCTGTGCGTTTCTTCCTTTAATTTCAAGGGTGGCAAAATCAAAATCGAAAGATTTAATGCGGGCCTTGCTGCGTCCGGAAAGGTGTACGGTAATGATTTCCGCTTCGGCATTGGCATTGGCAGTGAAATACAACACTTTGGAGCCTTTATTGCCTTTGGTGAGGTCGTATTCCTTATCGCGGGTTACGGCCAGCACCTGGAAGCGTTTGACCATAGCACGGGCTGTTTTGCCGTCAATATAAACCAGGTTGTACACCTTTCGTTCGTCATTTTTGTTGAACACATCCACATGAATGATGTCTTTCCCCACAAAAACTTTATCCGCTATTTTAGTAACCACGCAAATACCATCTCTTCTGAATATAATAATGTCATCAATGTCAGAACAATCGGTAACGAATTCATCCTTTTTCAGTCCATACCCAATAAATCCATCTTCCCGGTTTACATACAATTTGGCATTATTGGCAGCTACTACATTGGCGGCAATGGTATCGAAAGTTTTGATTATTGTTTTTCTTTCTCTGCCTTTGCCATATTTTTCCAACAGCCTTTTGTAATAATTGATAGCGAACTCTTTCAGGTGTTCCAGGTCATGTTTTACCTGTGCCAGCTCAGCCTGCGACTTTTTCATAAGTTCGTCGGCCTTAAAGCTATCAAATTTGGAAATCCGCTTGATTTTAATTTCTGTGAGTCTTACCAGATCTTCCTCAGTAATCTCACGGTAAAATTCTGCTTTGAAGGGAGTAAGCCCATTGTCAATCCGTTTGAGCACGTCTTCCCAGGTTTCCGCTTCTTCAATGTCGCGGTAAATTCTGTTTTCAATAAATATTTTCTCCAGCGAGGCAAACAGAATTTTCTCCAGCAGTTCAGCCTGTTTAATTTCAAGTTCCTGCCGTAACAGGTCCACGGTTTGGTCGTTGGAAATGGTTAAAAGTTCGTTAACACCGGTAAACCGGGGCTTATCGTCAATAATAACGCAGGTATTGGGAGAAATGCTGGTTTCGCAATCGGTAAAGGCATACAGCGCGTCTGTAGTAATTTGCGGCGATTGGCCTGGTGCCAGATATACCAGCACTTCCACCTCTTTGGCGGTGTTATCTACTACCTTTTTTATTTTAATTTTACCCTTATCGTTGGCTTTTATAATAGAGTCGATCAGGCTGTTGGTAGTGGTGCCAAAGGGTATATCTTTGATAATCAGGGTCTTCTTGTCCAGTTCTTCAATAGAAGCCCTTACACGCACTTTCCCACCCCGCATGCCTTCGTTATAATCTGAGAAATCGGCCATGCCTCCGGTAGGAAAGTCAGGTAACAGGTTTACTTTTTTATTTTTCAGCAAATCGATACAACCCTGAATAATTTCACAGAAATTGTGCGGCAGAACTTTAGTGGAAAGTCCCACCGCGATACCTTCTACCCCCTGGGCCAGCAGTAGCGGGAATTTTACAGGCAGGGTTACCGGTTCTTTTTTCCGGCCGTCATATGAGAGTTGCCATTCAGTGGTTTGAGGATTGTATAAAACCTCAAGCGCGAATTTTGATAGCCTTGCCTCAATGTATCGGGGCGCTGCGGCCCCATCACCGGTTCGGAAATCGCCCCAGTTACCCTGGCATTCCAGCAGCAGGTCTTTCTGCCCGATTCCCACCATGGCATCGCCAATAGAGGCATCGCCATGAGGGTGGTATTGCATGGTTTGTCCGATAATATTGGCCACTTTATTAAACCTGCCATCGTCCATTTCTTTCAAAGCGTGCAGTATTCTGCGTTGAACGGGTTTAAGTCCATCTTCAATAGCGGGAACAGCTCTTTCCAGAATTACATAGGAAGCATAATCCAGAAACCAGCTTTTGTAAAATCCCTGAACATTTTCTTCTTCATGGTGTAATAATTCTTGGTTTTCCTCAGTCATGGTCATTCATTTAATTTGTAAAGAAAAAAATGGTTAAAATAATTTGGGTGTTCTATACACAAATTTCCGCTGTCGGTAGCTGCCACAAAAAGAAGCATAACAGGCCGGTTTAATAATTCCCAACTGGCACCGGGTTTTTTCCATCAGATCTTCTATGTCGCTGGCTGATGTAATGTCGGCAAGCCTGAGCATGATCAGCGCACAGGCACGGGCATCGCTTTCCGCATCATGGTGGTTTAAAGTAATATTAAACTCATTGGATAGCGAAAAAAGTCCATGCCGGGGTACCTGAGGCACTACCTTACGGGCCAACATCAGCGAGCAGGCATATTCCAGTGTGGGGTATTCCAGGTTGTATGCGTCCAAAGCATACCGAAGTACGCTGGTATCAAAGGCCGCGTTATGCGCCACAATAACCTGATTTTCGAGGTAAGGCGCAATTTGCCGCCAGATGCCTGCAAAAGTCAGCGCTTCTGCTACATTCTCTCTGGTAATGCCATGCACCTGAATGTTAATCTGATTAAAGTAAAACGGAGTAGGCTTGATCAGAAAATGTAAAGTTTCGGTAAGTACTCCGTTTTTAACGATAGCCAGGCCAATGGAGCACGCACTACTACGCTGACTGTTTGCTGTTTCAAAGTCTATGGCGGTAAAATTCATGAATCTAAACTTCTCCTTCTACAAGGTCTTTTTCAATTTTAAGATGATCCACAATAAAAGTCTGTCGGTTGGGTGTATTCTTACCCATATAAAATTCCAGTAGCTTATTGATATTCATTTTTTCTTCAATAATGATAGGCTCTAACCGAATATCCTCGCCGATAAATCCACCAAATTCCTCGGGTGAAATTTCTCCTAATCCTTTAAAACGTGTGATTTCAGGCTTACCGCCCAGTTGTTTAACAGCCTTCTGCTTTTCCTCCTCATTATAACAGTAAAACGTTTTTTGCTTATTCCTGACCCTGAATAAAGGTGTTTCCAGAATAAAGATATGACCTTTTCTTACCAGTTCGGGAAAAAATTGCAGAAAAAATGTCAAAATTAACAATCGGATGTGCATGCCATCTACGTCCGCATCGGTAGCTACAATAATTTTATTATACCGAAGGCCTTCAATCCCATCTTCTATGTTCAGGGCATGTTGCAACAGGTTAAATTCTTCATTTTCGTATACCACTTTTTTAGTAAGCCCATAGCTGTTCAGAGGTTTGCCCCTAAGGCTGAATACTGCCTGCAGTTGTACATCTCTTGATTTGGTAATGGAACCACTGGCAGAGTCACCCTCGGTAATAAACAGCATCGTTTCTTCCTGGCGGCTCCCGGTTTTGTCGTCGTAATGAATGCGACAGTCCCGCAGTTTTTTGTTGTGCAGATTGGCTTTTTTCGCCCGGTCATTCGCCAGCTTCTTGATGCCCGCGATTTCTTTTCGTTCTCGTTCCGACTGCATAATACGCTTTAATAAAGCGTTGGCTGTATCCGGATTTCGATGTAAAAAATCGTCCAGAGCCTTTTTTACAAAATCGTTGATATAGGCGCGTACCGTCGGGCCTTTCGGTCCCATATTCTGTGAACCCAGTTTGGTTTTGGTTTGCGATTCAAACACCGGATCCTGCACCCGCACGGAGATAGCCGACACAATGGAAGACCGGATATCGGAAGCATCATAATCTTTTTTGAAAAACTCTCTAACCGTTTTTACAACGGCCTCGCGGTAAGCCGCCAGGTGTGTGCCGCCCTGGGTAGTATATTGGCCGTTTACAAATGAATGGTAATCTTCGCCATAAGCACTGTTGTGCGACAGGGCAATTTCAATATCATCGCCCTTCAGGTGAATAATCGGGTAGCGGAGGCTTTCCTCATCAGTACGTTTTCTTAATAAATCAAGCAAACCGTTGGCCGAATGGTATTTTTCGCCATTGAAAACAATGGTAAGCCCGGCATTTAAAAAGGCATAGTTCCAGATCTGGTTTTCGAGGAACTGCGGCCGGTAATGAAAATTTTTGAAAACTTTTTCATCAGGTTCAAAAACAACCAGGGTGCCGTCGCGCTCATCAGACTTGGTTATCCGGGCATCGTTTTTAATTACCCCCTTATCAAATTCGGTTATTTTGGATTTATTTTCGCGGAACGATTGTACTTTAAAATAATGAGAAAGCGCATTTACCGCTTTGGTTCCCACACCATTCAAACCTACCGATTTCTGAAAAGCTGCCGAATCGTATTTACCACCGGTATTGATTTTAGAAACGCAGTCCACCACTTTTCCCAATGGAATACCCCGGCCGTAATCGCGTATCTCAACCCTTTTCTCAGTTACTTTTACCTGAATGGTTTTACCATATCCCATCACATGTTCGTCGATGCAGTTGTCGATAACTTCTTTAACCAGCACATAAATACCATCGTCATACGCGGAACCGTCGCCTAGCTTTCCAATGTACATACCAGGCCGCAACCGGATATGTTCACGCCAGTCCAGCGATTTTATACTGCTTTCATCATAAGTAATCTGATCGTTAAGGCTCATACTCACTAAAAAATTTGAAAATTTAACTTTTATTATTCGACAAATATGAAAGAAAATATTGACAGGTTTTGTCTCTTTCTTCAAAAATCATTTTCAGCCGCCAAACTAAGCATCCAGCAGAGAAATTACAAAATTTGGCAAGGCAAAGGCCGCTTTATGTATGGCCGCATTATAATATTTCAGCTTTTGATTCTGAGAAAAACTTTCCGCCTTTTGTTCGCGAAATTCCTGTAAAGGATGCGCGTTTCCCTTAGAAGCATACGTAAAACTCCAGGTTCCACCGGGGTAGGTGGGCATTTGGATCAGATAGCAATACACTTTACTTTTTCCAAAAATATTGTTCAGATAACCAGGAATTAACTTAAAAACGGTTTCATTAAAATAAGGCGATTCACTTTGGGTTACCAATATGCCTTCGGGTTGTAGTACCCGGAACACTTCCTGGTAAAATTTTTCTGAAAACAAGGGTTTTTCTACCTCATTGGCGCAGGGTGCATCTACCAAAACTAAATCGAAAGAATCATTCGGTAAATTTTGAATAAAAGTGAAGCCATCCGATATTTTAATGGTTACTTTCGGATGTGCCAGCGCGCCTCCCAAGGTGGGTAAATATTTTTTGGAGGCTTCAATCACCTGCTCATCTATTTCCACCAAAACAATTCCTTCTACAGAGGGGTGCCGCAGTAGTTCCCTGACCGTTCCTCCGTCGCCACCGCCAATTACCAGTGCCCGCCTGGGTGCTCCGGTATGGGTAAGCATGGGCACATGCACCAGCATTTCGTGGTAAGCACGCTCATCCTTTTCAGTACACATAATGCGGCCATCCAGGGTAAGCATATTACCAAAGGTGGCAGTTGGATACACCTCAATGCGTTGGAAAGGCGATTGTATATCCAATAGCTTTTCGCCCAAATGCTTCAGCGAAAAGGCCATATCCCGGTTTCTGGCCGTAAACCAAACATCCCTGCTTCGGGCAATGGGTTGGTGGGGCCTGGCTTTCATTGCGCCGGAATACGCTTCTTTCTGAATCAATTCTTTTAAAAAAGCAGGATTGCCGCGTTGGATTTCCTCCGCTTTTCCTTCCTGCGCGGAAAAAGAACTTTTTAACAAATGGTAAGCGGCCCAGGGGTCAATGGTATTGCCACAGGTAAAAATATCTAAAGCGGCAAACCCATATTCGGGCCAGGTGTGGATGGCCAGGTGACTTTCCTGAATAACCACCACCCCGGAAACACCAAATGGAGAAAAATAATGAAAAGTGGAGTTAATAATGGTGGCACCCGCTTTTTCAGCGGCTTTTTCCATACTTTGTTCTACATATACTACGTCGTCGATCAGTTTGGGATCGCAATCGATGAGTTCAATTAACAGTTGCCGGCCTAATGGATTCAATTTATTGGTGAACGGTTTAAATAACAATTCAAAGGATTAAATTATTGTGAATTGGATGCTAATTATAAAACGAAAATAAACTTACAAGTTTAACCGATGCCGGATAAAATCAAATACCAAGGTAAAATTTTTATCGTCCTCATCAGTCAGTAAAAACCAGTTAAACGCAGGGTCTTTTTTAAACCAGGTAAGTTGCCGTTTGGCAAACCTGCGCGTATTTCTTTTAATAAGCCGGATTGCTTCAGGCAAATCATAGTGCTGATCCAGATAGGCTATAATTTCGCGGTAACCAACCGTTTGCATCGCGTTTTTATCCCGAAATGCATATAATGAAGCAACTTCCTGTAATAATCCCCGCGATAGCATGGCATCTACCCGCTGGTCGATACGCTGGTAGAGGTCGGGGCGATTTCGCTCTAACCCTATTTTAAGAATGGAAAACGGACGATTACTTTTTTCAGTGTGTTGCCGGTATTCGGAATAAGGCCTGCCACTGGAAAGGCATACCTCCAGGGCCCTTAAAACCCTTCTGGGATTGGCCAGGTCTACCTGATCATAATATGCAGGATCGAGCTGTTTAAGCTGTGCGGTGAGGGCCATCAGGCCATCTTTATCAAGTTGCCTATTGAGATTTTCCCTTATTTCAGAGTCGGCAGAAGGCATGGCATCAATCCCTTCACACAGGGTTTTTATAAACAGTCCGGACCCGCCGGCAGCTACTGCTACATCTGAGTTTTTAAAGATGCGGTCAAGCGCCTGTAAGGCATCTTTTTCAAAGGTTTTTACGTCATAATTATTCTGAACAGATAAAAAGTCGGTCAGATGGTGTGGTATGGCAGCCAGTTCTGTCGCACTTGGTTTGGCCGTGCCAATATTCATTTCCCGGTAAAATTGTCGTGAATCGGCAGAAATGATTTCAGTATGCAAAGCTCGGGCAATTTTTATACTCAAACAGGTTTTGCCTACGGCGGTTGGGCCTGCGATCACAATCAGGTGTTTATTGTACTTTCGCATGAATGTTTTCCAAATTCTGTGGCTTTGTTTATCCTATTTAATTCTATAAATTTACAAAGGTATTGTCAGTGAATATGAGGGATTTACAAGGAAAAAACAAGAAAACCAATCTCAATCAGGCAGATTATCAGGAAAACAAATGGCATAATGTTACCCAACGTTACAAGGCCATATTTTCGTCTTTATCCGATAGCTTGCTGGTAGTAAATATCGTCCATAGTCCTTTGAAAGAGTGGTCTGATTTAAAAATTACGGAGTTTAATCCGGCCACAATGGAGATGTTCGGATATCCGGAATCTGAGATTGTACAGATGAACCTTTCTGATTTGCAGCCAAAAAATGAAAATTCTCTGTGGTACAGAATTCGTGATTTTTACAACTCAGCGCAAAACCTTCCCTTTTCATTTGAAGGTAGTTATCAGCGGGCTGATGGCACTGTTTTTCAGGCTATTACTACCTTACAGCGTATTGAAGTTAAGGGCGAAGCTGATAAAGTGAGTAACCTACCTGCCTGGCCGATTCTTGTGATTATACAGCAACCCAGAAATATTACCTTTCTTGATTCCGGTACAAACAGAACCAACTCGCGGAGAGGTTTGTCTGAACCCTTCTGGAAAATGCAGGATGCCCTTATTGATGCCAGCTTTCTGGCCATTACCACCGACCAGGAAGGGAATATAACTTTTTGTAACCAGGCTTTACTTTCGGCTTTGCACATGCAGGAATTTGAACTCATGGGGAAAAACTTGTTTGAAGAACTGATTCCTTCTCATGGGGAAAAATACAACCTGAAAAAGTTTCTGGATTTTGTGGCTGATACCGGAATTTACAAACACTCCAGAGAAACTATTCAGAGCAAATCAGGCCATCAGATCAATATTGCTTTTACCAATATTATTATTCACAATGATTCGGGAAATTTCAAAGGGCTTACCATTTTGGCTCAGGACATTACCGAGCAAATAGAGGTAAAAAGAAAACTGGAGGAAACTAATTCCCAATTACTAGATTTATATAATAATTCTTTTGACCTGATCCTGATTTTCGATGATAAAGGAAAATTAAGTTTTGCCAATAAGGCCTGGAAAGATAAACTAAACTATAAAGAAGCAGAGGTTGCATCTTTGAATTTTAATGACGTCATCCATCCCCAATACGCGACTTTAACCAAACGAAACCTGGAAAGGAGCATTGAGGGAAAAGAGGTAACCAACTTCAGATCTGCTTTTTTAACCAAAAACGGAGGTAAAATCCATGTTTCGGGTTCAGTTAATTGCCGAACCAAAGATGGTAAACCTTTTGAGTTCAGAGGAATTTTTCATGATATAACCGAACGGGTCAGGGCCGAACGTTCGCAGAATCTGTATTACAGTATCGCTAATCTTACCATTCAGAGTGGCGACCTGCATCAGCTTTACCACAATATTCATCGTGAATTAAAAAAGGCTATTGCCGCCGATAATTTTTATATAGCTTTATATTCGGAAGAGCGGGGCGCTATTACTTTTCCTTACCATGTAGATGAATCTGGAAGGATGGTTCAGCAAATGGAAGATAAAATTACGCCAGATGGATTAACTGATTACGCGATTGCCAGCAACCGGCCACTTTTTATTTATGAAGAGGACATCGCTGAACTGATTGCCTTAAAGATTATTTCCCCCATCAAAAATATACCAAAAGTATGGTTATGTGTGCCGCTGCAGGTAGATAAGCGCACTATTGGCATAATTGCCATACAAAGTTACCGGAACCGGATGGCGTTGAGCATCAAAGACCTGGATTTGCTTGATTTCGTATCCGGGCAGGTAGCCCTTTCTATTGAGCGGAAACAGAAAGAGGAAAAGATAAGTGAGCAAACCAGTCGGCTAAAGGCAATATTTGAGAGCAGCACCCATTTAATCTGGTCAGTGGACCGGCAGTATAAATTTACTGGTTTTAACCAGAATTTCTCCAAAGCCATGCAATTGCACTATGGAGTACCGCCTCAGATCAGTTCCTTATACCATTCAAATAATGAGTCGGTAATTCAAAAATATCAGGTGTACTGGAGAGAAAAATACAAGCAGGCTTTTGAAGGAAATATTTCTGAGTTTGAAATCAGGTTAAAGGGCGATCAGGGACAGGATATCTGGAAACAGGTTTTTTTAAATCCTATTTACCGGGAAGATGGCAGTATTAGGGAAGTATCGGGCATTGCGCATGATGTAACCAAAAACAAAAAAGCCGAGCTCGATTTGCAGGAAAGCGAGGGGAAGTTCCGTACCATTTTTGAATCGTTTCAGGACATTTACTTCCGTTGCGACCTGAAAGGGATTATCACCATGATTAGTCCATCGGTGCGGGAACTAACCAATTACGATCAGAACCGGGTAATTGGCAATAACATAACTGATTATTATCTGTACGACAATAAAACCAAGGACCTGATCAGGCAATTGGTAAAAAACAAACGGGTACGGAATTTTGAGGCCACCCTGGTAAAAGAAAACGGAGAACTGTTGCAGTGTATTTGTAATGTTCGGTTTATTTATAACTATGGCCGGCCCATCGCCATTGAAGGCGTAGCCCGGGATATTACGGCCCTGAAGAACGCGAATTCAGAGCTAAGAAAGGCCAAAGAGCTGGCGGAAAAATCGCTGGCAGTGAAAGAGGCGTTCCTGGCCAATATGAGCCATGAAATCAGAACCCCAATGAATGGTATTATCGGTATGATCGATTTAATGGGTGAAACCCCACTGAATAGGGAGCAAACAGATTATATTCAGACCATCAAAACATCCTCAGAAATACTATTGCACATTCTTAACGATATTTTAGATCTTTCAAAAATAGAGGCCGGGAAAATGGCGCTGCGTTGTACTTCGGTGAGTTTATTTGGTATGTTTGAGAAAATATATGCCTTATTTTCCCAAAAAGCGCTGGCAAAAAACATTCAGTTCACCAGCCACATCGACAAAAATCTGCCCCGATTTGTAAAAATTGACGAAACCCGCTTGTTGCAGATTTTATCCAACCTGGTGTCTAATGCCCTGAAATTCACAGATGAAGGAGGTTTTGTAAAATTGGCGGCAGAAGAAGTGGCATCTGCTGAAAGTACGACACAGCTTGTAACGAACAGGACCAAAACAGCAGGCGAAACACTCACCATTAAAGTAACTGTGCAGGATTCAGGCATTGGCATACCGGCCGAATCACAGGATTATCTGTTTGAAAGCTTTCGGCAGGTTGATAGTTCCTCAACCAAGAGTTATGGAGGCACAGGTTTGGGACTTTCTATTGCCAAACAGCTTACCCAACTGATGGGCGGCAATATCGGCCTGGAATCCAGCAGTGGGGGCGGCAGCACGTTTTGGTTTACTTTCCAAGCAGCGGTAACCGACAAAGCAGATGAGGAAGATAAAGAGATAACAGGAGAACATTATTTTACTGGTATTTCCCCCGAAATATTGCTGGTAGATGACAATGCGATCAACCGCAAAGTGGCAAGTGAAATATTGAAAAAAGCTGGGTGCGAAGTAACCCTGGCTGAAGATGGAAAAAGTGCCATAGAACTGGTAAGCCGACAAAATTTTGATATTATTTTTATGGATATCCAGATGCCGGTAATGGATGGGGTGGAGGCTGCCCGGGCGATCAGGGAATTGAAAAAGGGGGAGACGCCACCAATCATTGCCATGACAGCCTATTCGATGCAGGGCGATCGGGAAAAATTTATAAAAGCGGGTTTAGACGATTATATCGCGAAACCCATACGGGCGTACAATTTTATTAACAAAGTAGCAGGCTGGATAAAATCTCATAAACTGGATATAAATGCGGTTGAGGAAAACCAACCTAAAGAAGAAATAATTAATTTTGCCGTATTGGCTGAATTGGAAAAATATGGAGGTAAGGAAATAATTACAGAAGCACTGGTGGAATTTGAGAAAGAGGCTGCTGAACTGATTGAAAGTTGTTTTGCCGCTGCTGAAAATAATGATTATGAAATAATTTTAAGTAAATTGCACACCCTAAAAGGCAATGCTAGTACGTTAGGGATTGAAAGGGTGGCTACAATAACCAAATGGATTGAGGCCAAACTAAAACAAAAAAAATACGAAAACTATATGCAGGATCTGCGGAGCCTGCAAAACTCATTTGTAGAATTTCAAAACAAATTGAATTATACCATAAATATTCCGAAGTAATGTCTAAAACAAAAAAAGTACTGGTAGCAGAAGACAGTTCTGTGATACAAAATTTAACCAAAAAGATTCTGGAGTTTCAGAACTACCAGATAACCTCAGTGAAGAACGGCAAAGAAGTTCTTGATGTATTAGAAAAAGAATATTTTGACGTGATTCTGATGGATATCAATATGCCTGTAATGGATGGGATGGAATGCAGCCGGAAAATAAGGGCCTTGCAGGATAAAGAAAAATCAAGCATTCCCATAGTGGCCATCACCGGAAACGCTCCCAATTATAGCGTGGAAGATTTTAAAAAAGCAGGCATCGATCGCTATCTGCAAAAACCATTAAATTTTGATGAGTTGGTAGATACGGTAAAAAGCCTGGCATAAATTTTTACATAGTCAGGTATTTTTATCAGTTGTGGCTAATGGTTACAGCGATTAATTATGCCTGACGCTAAAATGTTTGTCTGTCGAAAGGTGAAGCGATTTTTTTAATGCGGATAAAAAATACAACTCAGTTTTTACACAAGCTTGAAGACCTTTTCGCTGAATCGGATTATGTGCTTCGGTACGAGAAAGGAAATTTCAAATCGGGATATTGCCTGCTGAACGATACCCGTATCGCTATTGTAAACAAATATTATTCACTGGAAGGTAAAATCAATAGCCTGGTTGAAATAATCAGGCTTATTGATATGGATATGGAAAAACTCAGTGAGAAAAACCGCAAATTTCTTATTGAGCTTCTTCAAATGCAGTCAACATCTTGAAAATAACTTTTTTAGGTACCGGTACTTCTCAGGGAATACCCGTTATTGGTTGCCGGTGTGCGGTATGCCAGTCGCTGGATTTTAGAGACAAACGCCTGCGAACCTCAGTACACATTGAGGTAGCAGGTAACAGTTTTATTATCGATTCAGGTCCGGATTTCCGGCAGCAGGTTCTTCAAAATAGAATTACGCGGCTTGATGCATTGATTTTTACCCACGAACATAAAGACCATACCGCCGGAATGGACGACGTACGGGCATTTAATTTTATGCAACAAAAGGCTATTCCGGTGTACGCCAGAGACCGGGTTATCCGGCAATTGGAGAAAGAGTTTTCGTATGTATTTGCCAAGGAGAAATACCCTGGCGTGCCTCAAATTAAAGTTTTTCCCATCAGGAATGAACCTTTCTCAATCAATAATATTACTTTTACCCCCATTGAGGTAATGCACTTGCATTTACCTGTTTTTGGCTATCGTATTGGAAATTTTACCTATATTACCGATGCCAATTACATCGCGGAACCGGAGAAAGAAAAAATAAAGGGCACCAAAACTCTGGTGGTTAACGCGCTGCAGCACCAGAAACATGTTTCTCATTTCAATATTGAAGAGGCACTGTCAGTAGTAGAAGAACTAAATCCTGAACAAGCCTATTTTATTCATATGGGGCACCGCGCGGGTCTGCACCAGGATATTACCCACAGGCTTCCGGCACATGTGAACCTGGCTTACGATGGGTTACAATTGGAACTTTAGCCCTGAGACATTTTGCCGGCAATTCTTTTATTATTCTTCGTTTATTGAAATCAGGCCGGCGCATCAAAAAATCATTAATACCTGAATGCATAATAATTATTACTTCCTCAGGCAATTAAGCACAGCGCTAAGGCAGCAGTTAACCGGATGGCAATTGACCACATGTTTCAGTCAGAATAAAGATGAACTGATCCTTGTGTTTGTGCATCCTGATCAGCGTGAAAAAGAATTTTATATAAAAGCCTCGCTTCGTTCTGATTTCTGTTGTTTGTCTTTCCCTTCGGCATTCCAGCGTTCCCGAAAAAATACGGTTGATCTTTTTCCGGCTGTTATCGGAAAAACTATAGTGGGAGTCCGGCAGTTTCTGAACGATAGAAGCTTTGCTTTGATTTTAGCGGAAACGGCAACTCCGAATCAATATACATTGGTATTCAAAATGCATGGTAACCGAAGTAACCTAATTTTATTTGAAGAAGAGGTGCTGATAGAGCTGTTTAATAATCGTTTGGTTAAAGACTTGGATCTTAAACTTAATGCATTGGACAGGCCCCTTTCACAAACCTATGAGGATTTTATAAAAGTTAATGGAAATTACAAAATGCTGTTTCCCACCTTTGGGAAGGTATTGCGGCAATATTTAGCGGAATTAAATTTTGAAAATGCTGCCGATCAAAAAAAATGGGAGATCCTGCGATCTTTAACCGAAAAATTACAAAATCCAGAAATTTATTACATCACCCTTTTGCGGGGGGTACCCGTACTCTCATTGCTTGAGTTGGGAAATATTCTGGAAAAATGGGACGATCCTCTGCAGGCAATTGATAGGTTTTATCTGCTTTACAATAAAAGGGTTACTTTGGAAACTGAAAAGCAGAAGATTTTGCGGCAGTTAGAAAAAGCGAAAGTGAAGTGTGAACACAACATCACGCGCAACGCGCACCGGCTGGATACCATCCAAAACGCCACACCTTACGATCAGATCGCCGACATAATTATGGCGAATTTACATCAGATTCCTTCGGGCGCGGAAAAAGTTTCTCTATTTAATTTTTATACAAATACCACGATGCCGGTAAAACTGAAAAAAGATTTGACGCCGCAGAAAAATGCCGAGATTTTCTATAAAAAATCTAAAAATAAGAAAATTGAGATAGACGAATTACACAAAAATCTGAATCAAAAGGAGGAACTGTTACAGCGGATTTTAATCAATATCCATACAGTTCAATCAATAGATGGATTCCGGGAACTGAAGCGATTTTTGAAAGAAAATGAAACGGTAAGTGATAAAAAATCGAAGGTAACGGTTCCTTACAGGCGTTTTACTTTGCATGGTTATGAGGTTTTGGTGGGGAAAAACGCGGCAAACAACGATAAAATGCTTCGGGATTATGCTTCCAAGGACGATTTATGGCTGCATGCCAAAGATGTGCCTGGGTCGCATGTAATAGTGAAGCAACAATCGGGTAAAAATATTCCTGCGCGGGTAATTGAAAAAGCTGCCCAATTAGCAGGTTATTATTCTAAAAGGAAAACGGAAACTTTATGCCCGGTAATTTACACGCCCCGGAAATATGTACGGAAATCAAAAGGAATGCCTGCGGGTCAGGTTATTGTGAGCCGGGAACAGGTAATGATGATAGTGCCGGCTCTGGTTCAATCAACCGAACAATAAAGTAACTAAAAGCTGAACTTATTAAAACTCAAAAAACTTTCAAAGATGCGGGGACGCTGCTACCAGACAAACATCCAGATTCTGAGGTTTCAAATAAGATTGAATTGCCAGTGTTTGCCCATTTCCTTCTCTTCTTTCGTTTCTTTTATGCATTAAAAACCACTGGAAAAGATTGGGTGTATGCAAGGTATTATCGGTACGGTAGGCCCTGGTCCAGGAATTATGTTTCCAGCCATTGCTTTCGGTAGGTTTATACTCATACACAGTAAAATGTGAATCCGGATTGGGGGCAGGGTCACACTCCATTAATGCATTAAAAGCTGCTTTGCCGGAATCCAGCGGAATCAGATAATCCTCGTCGACATGAAATGCCCAAACCGGAATATTTCTTTCAGCGATAATACAGGCTTTTTCAGGATGTCCGGCACCTGAAACAGGTGCAATGGCCGCCAGTTTATTCGATTTATTAAAGTCGCTATAGGCGTAAAACCAGGTATTCTGACCACCCATGCTGATACCGGTGAGATAAATCCGGTCCTGGTCTACTTTATAATTTTTCTTCGCGTACTCAATAAACTGATCTAATTCGGCAATATCCCACTTTTTGCTGGTTTGAGGGGAAAGTACAATAAAACAAGCCTCCTGTCCATCAACCGTGAAACACATATTATGACCATTGGTGATATGATAAGGCACCCCCCAGCGTTTAATTTTATAGAGGTCCGCGGCTTTTGTTCCGATTTCACCATGACCATGCAGGTAAATAATTAATGGATAGGTTGTGTTACCATGCGCATAACTGGGTGGCAGGTATTCAAGGTATCGCATGTCAAAATCAGTAATGCGGTTGGTTTGATGCACTCTTAAAAAACCTATCGTAACGGATGATAGCGCAATCGCCAAATATATGGCAATTGCCGCCAAGGTGAATTTATGATGTATGCGGGGGACTACCTCACTGAGGGTATACATGGGTATTGAAATATTGAGCTAAAAATAACTTGTGTGAAAACTAAAAATAATTAAAATTTATATTTGTTTATAAATATATTATGTAAATATCTTAATTTCAAATGTGAATCAAAAATAAATTAGGAATAACCGTAAGAACAGACTAATTATTTGAAGGAGTTTTTAATTAAATTCAATAAAATCATTTGAAAATCGCTATTATTCTAGATTAATTATTCTTAAATTTTATGTATTCAATTATTTATACTAATATCAAATTAAACTAAGATGTGTAATTGTTTTATGCGAAATAAATGTTTGGAACAACATTTCTTACATCCGTACGATACAAAGAGAAGAACTTCCTTTTTTTGTATATAATATCTTAATTTTAGTTTCCTTACACCTTTTTTCAATATTTGTTAACATTATGACCGACAAAGATTCTCGTAAAAATTTTGAAAAAGAAGAAGAAACTTATCCTGAGAAGCTGTTAAATCACATTCGTATTCTGGAAGAACAGTTAATCGCGAGTGATAAAAAAGTTGAAGAGCAAAACTCTTTGCTCAGGCATGTACTTGATAGCAAAATGACGGGCTATTGGGACTGGCATGTCAGAGACAATTACGAATATTTCAGTCCGGGATTTTCAAAGATGTTGGGTTACTCTGAACAGGAAATTGACTATCATCCGACAGCCTGGCGAAATATTATCCATCCCGATGATTTTCATTTGATATGGTCTAAATTCAAGGAACACGTACATTCAAAAGGAAAAATCCCCATTGAATGTGAAACCCGATATTTCCACAAAGATGGTTCTATCGTTTGGTTTTACTGTATGGCCAAAGTTATTGATTGGAGCTCCGATGGCCAACCTCTCCGGATGATTGGAACGCATGTAAATATTACACCATTGAAGTCCGCTGAAAACTATATTCAGGACAAAAAGAAAAAGTACCAGCTAATTGTAAAAAACCTGCCGAATGGCGCGGTATTTATTTTGGATAAAGCACTGCGATTTACTTTTGCCGATGGCAGTGCTTTGGCATTGGCCGGATTACAAAAAGAAGAAATTGAGGGAAAGTTAGTATCAGAAGTGTTCAGCGGCAGTACAAAAAATCTACTTGAAAACACCTATAAACATGCACTGGAAGGAGTTAAAAATTCATTTGAGTTTACAGAGAACGGAAAAACGTTTTACGCGGAAGCTGTACCAGTTACCGACAATGAAATAATTGATCAGATATTGATTCTTTTTGTTGATATCACCAAAAGGAAAAAGAGTGAGATCAGAATAAAAAAGGCAAGGGAAAAGGCAGAGAAAGCTTCCAAAGCCAAAACGGATTTTCTTTCGGCCATGTCGCACGAAATTCGTACCCCACTCAATGCCATAATTGGTATGACGCACTGGCTATTGCAGGAAAAACCGAGGAAAGACCAGTTGGAAGTGCTGCAAACCGTAAAAATTTCTTCAGAAAATCTGTTGTATATCATCAACGATATTTTGGATTTCAGCAAAATTGAGGCAAATAAAATTGAGCTCGAACAAATTGACTTCAAATTGAAGGAACTGGTAAAAGGAATCAGGTATTCGATGAAATACCAGGCAGCGGAAAAAAATATTGAATTTAAAATACTATATCAGGATGAAATTCCGGACCTATTAAAAGGTGATCCGGTACGGTTGAATCAAATCCTGGTTAACTTAATTAGTAATGCCATAAAATTCACGCACAAAGGTTACGTCCGGGTGAGTATTTCCTTGGAAGACGAAACCGACACTGATGTTACTTTAGAATTTAAGGTTGAGGATACTGGTATCGGCATTCCTAATGACAAACTTAAAGTAATTTTTGAAAGCTTTACCCAAAGCAATGCCGATATAACCAGAAAATACGGGGGAACAGGATTGGGGCTCAACATTATTAAAAATCTTCTCAAATTATTTAACTCTGAAATTGAAGTTAAAAGTAAATTAGGCAAAGGTTCTGTTTTCTCTTTCAACCTGAAACTGGAAAAAGGCGCTGCCGCTGATTTACCATCGCAAAAGCCAATTCAAAATTATGAATTTACAAGTTTAAATAATGCCCGAATTCTTTTGGTTGATGACAATAAGATTAACAGAGATGTTGCCGCCAAGTTTTTACTGAAATGGGATGCGGTGCTTGATTTTGCCGAAAATGGAAAAATAGCACTTGAAAAAGTACAGCATAACAAATATGATATGGTACTGATGGATTTGCACATGCCCGTGATGGATGGTTACCAGTGTGTGGATAATATCCGGAAATTGTCAGATAAACAATTTCAGGAACTTCCCATTTTTGCTTTAACGGTTTCTTCCATCAGGCATGAAAGGAGTAAAATACAACGAATAGGATTCAATGGTTTTATCTCCAAGCCTTTTATGCCACAAGAATTGCATCAAAAGCTTTTACACATTTTAAAGAAGAAAAAAGAAAATAAAACTATTGGAAAAATTGCTTCAACGGAAGATTTTGGTGAAGAAAAAGGGGCATCATTGCTGGATTTTGACGTATTTACTTTTTTAGCGGAAGACGATCCGGCTAAGGTGAAAAGTTTGATTGAGTCTTTTAAAGAATCAATAATGGTTTTTAAAAAGGAATATGAAATTAATATGAGGTCGCAAAATAAAGAAGAACTTCGTAAGAGTATCCACAAAGTTACGGCTACCCTGCGATTTGTGAGGGCCCATGATCTTTTAAACATAATTCAGGAAGAAAGAACATTTTGGTTAAATTCAAATCCTGATGAAGCTTTTATCAGCGGTTCAATAAAAAGGGTAAAAAAGTTGTGCAATCGGCATATAAAATTATTAAACGCTAAAATCAGATAATGCCATCAGCCAACTGCCATACTTTTTAATCGTTCCAATATAGCAATAACCCACAATTTATACATTTTTTCTGAGGGATGCAGCTGATCGGCCGTGATCAGTTCGGACTGATGTGCGGCCAGCCTTGAAATACCGGTAACATCCACATAGGTGATTACCTCGTTTTTGGTAACCGCTTTATTTATATAATTATACAAATCAATCTCAGCACTGGTTTTTTCAGGATTTTTGGTCTGCCCGAATGGCGTTACACTATAGTCAGGAATGGAGAGCACCATTACTTTTTTACGATTGCCACCGGCAAACTCAATGGCCTGTTTGAGAAGTAAGGTAAATTCTTTTCGGTATTCATCCATTGAATAACCTTTGTATTGGTTATTAACACCAATCAGCAGGGAAACCAAATCAAAATTTTTAATAATGGGCTGCTGGTTAATAGCCTGTTGTAAATCGTGGGTAGTCCAGCCGGTATGGGCAATAATTATGGGCTTTTCCCAATGTATTTGACGGGCAAGCACCTCAGGCCAGCAGTCTGCCCGGTTTACTCCTTCCCCAAGGGTATAAGAATCTCCTAATGCTAAAAATTTTTTATGCTGTGAATTATTCATCAGGAAAAGAAATTCCGAGTTACCAAAAGCACTTTTTTGGAAATCAAAAACCTAAAGACTGTGAAGCGATTCACGTTGCGCTTTGGTTAATTTGGCAACCACCAAATCATACGAATGGTCGGTCCATTTTTTTATAAACTGGTCATTTAAGCTTCCATCAATCAGCAAGGTGTTCCAATGAGTTTTATTCATGTGATAACCAGGGCGTACGCTGGGATACTGCTCGCGCAACAAAACAGCTTCTTCAGGATCGCATTTTAGATTAACGCTTTCAAAAAAATCAATGTTAGTAAGAGCAAACATTTTACCGCATACCTTAAATACGAGCGTTTGCTGGTCGAAAGGGAATTCTTCCGATACTCCTTTTTTGCCAATACAATAGTTTCTGAAAGCTTCTATGTCCAATTTGCTCAGAGGAAATGTTTGCCCAATAAAAAGATAATCCCTAAAAGAAAAATTATGATAGCAATTTTATTAATTCCGTGCATTACTTTCAGGTTAAAATTGGTTTTTCGGGTGGGATCTTTTTTTCTGAAAAAATATCCGAATACTGGTCCGAAATCAAAATATTCCTGCCAGGTCATTTTCTTTTTTGTGTGAGGTTGTTCGCTCATATTTAATATTTCCAGATTTAATTACAGACCTAAAACCAAAATTAAAATGAAAAAGTTTACTCAACTCGCTCCGGTTCCAGCCATTTTCCATCTTCCTTAATCAGGCCTATCAGTTCGTCAACGGCATTCCAGGAGGGTACGCTTCTTTTTACCACATTTTGCCCCCGGTACAAGGTAATTTTTCCTTTTCCGGAACCCACGTACCCGTAATCAGCGTCGGCCATTTCGCCGGGGCCATTTACAATGCAACCCATGATGCCAATTTTTACTCCTTTCAAATGTTCAGTTCTTTTTCGGATCAAGGCGGTGGTTTCCTGCAGGTCAAACAGGGTTCTGCCACAGGATGGACAGGAAATGTATTCAGTTTTGGAAATGCGGGTGCGGGCAGCCTGTAATATGCCGAAAGCAATACTGTTATTTTTTTGAATTAATCGCAGCCGCTCTTCTTTGGTTTGGAACTCCGTCAATTCGTTACTCAATAAAACCCCATCGCCAAAACCATCGATTAATAACCCGCCAAAATCGGTAGACGCGTACAAAATACTGTGCTGAGACGCTTCGCTGTCGTATTTTCGCAAAATAATTACCGGTGTATCCACCTGGTTGGTCATCAATTCGAAAAAGAATCTGCGTTGTTCAGCCATGCCATGGGCATTGTCAGTATCCAAAACAAGCACCAGGGAATGATTCTTTTTAATATTATCCAGCAATGCTATAGTGAGGTCATGGATGGTAAGCCGCAGAAAATTTAACTGTGGATGTGCTATCGGATTGGATAGAAATTCTGAAACCGATAACATAGGGAATTTATTTACCTGATCATCAGTTTGAAACCAGTAGGTATAATCTATTATTTCCTTCAGTCCATTGGGTAGCATAAAAGAAACCGGGGAAGTGCCGGAATAGACATAATCGCTTCCCTGGTCGTTCATTTTCCATTTGTCAGGCTCGGGCAGATAGAAGTGGCCAATACCTTTAAAATCCTTATACGTCCATTGGTTAATTCCCCGTATGTCAGCAATTACCCGGGGTACATTGCTGCGGCCAATGTTCAGTACTTCGGTAGTTTTCCGCCTATGATAGAAAAAAGGATCTTTGGGAATTTCATGAACAGGTTTGATGGGTTGGTGCCCGGCACGGTTTCTATACCGGTCGACCAATGCCTGTGCTACCGGTGCTTCCGCTTCGGGTTCCTCGGTAAGTGATACCCGGACGGTATCGCCCAGGCCATCTTCCAGTAAAGTACCAATCCCCACTGCCGATTTAATTCTTCCGTCTTCTCCGTCGCCGGCTTCGGTAACACCGAGGTGTAATGGGTAAGGTTGTAATCCTTCTTCATCTAATTTTTGTACCAGAAGGCGGTAAGCCTGCACCATTACCTGTGGGTTACTGGATTTCATAGACAATACAATATCGTAATACCGCATATCCTCACAAATCCTGAGAAATTCCAGTGCCGATTCTACCATGCCCAGCGGCGTATCACCATATCGGCTCATAATCCGGTCGGATAAAGAACCATGATTGGTGCCAATGCGCATGGTCGTACCATATTCTTTGCAAATGGCAACCAAAGGAGTAAATCGTTCCCGAATTCTTTCTATCTCGGCCTCATAAGCATGGTCGGTATATTCAATAATTTCAAACCTTTTTTTATCGGCATAATTGCCCGGATTAATTCTTACTTTTTCTACAATTCTGGCAGCGAGTTCAGCGGCATTGGGCGTAAAATGGATGTCGGCAATCAGCGGAACTTTAAAACCGCGGCGGCGTAACTCTTTTCGGATATTTCCTAAATTTTCGGCTTCTTTAATACTGGGGGCCGTAATTCTGATATACTCGCAGCCTGCTTCAATCATTCGGATAGCCTGTTCAACAGAGCCTAGGGTATCCATGGTATCTACGGTAGTCATAGATTGAATCCGGATGGGATTGTCGCCTCCCAAAGGGATACCTCCAATGTCTACCACCCTGGTTTTGTATCGTGAGTAGGCAGTCAGGCTGTTGCAATAACTTTTTATATCATTAATTTCGGAACCAATCATCACCATAGGATTTTTTTTAAAGATTATGCCGGATTAGCATTGAAAGTATCAACGGTCTTTCTTTACAAACCATCGCAAAAATAAAAAGTTCTGTTTAACAGCATTTCATCTTTCTAAATTAAATATCACCCAATTGTGGCCTGATCAAAATTTCTTCTACCACCGCTCTTTTCGAAACGGAAAAAGCTGTCCAGATGGTTTCCGCGATATCTTCAGCAGCCATAAATCTGTCTTCCGGGAGGTCAGTGCCCTGCCAGCTATCCGTATACGTCGCGCCTGGCAGCACGGCCGTTACCCGAATCCCATGCGGTTTCATTTCCTGACGTAAAACTTTAGTCATACCCAGCATGGCGAATTTTGAAATGCAGTACGATCCACCATTGGTATAGGGAACGATGCTTGCTGTAGAACAAATATTGAAAATATGCCCGGATTTACGGAGCATCATTTCAGCAACCAGATCGCGGGTGAGGTAGTAAGCGCTGTAAAGGTTTGTATTCATCATTTGTTCCAGCACGCCGTCTTCCTCTTTATGAATTTCACCAGGAATAAACAAACCCGCGTTATTAACCAGTATTGCTGTAGGAATTTGAAGGTTCCGGATAAAATCTGAAAACTTTTTAACTTCTTTTTTTTCAGACAAATCTGCTGGCTGTAAAAATATAAGGCAATCGGGAAACTGTTCGTTTATTTCTTTTTTTAAATTTTGTAAGTCAGATTCATTTCGGGCACAGGTGGCAATCGCGAATTTCTCATGGGCCAGCCGTTGAATAATGGCACGGCCTATCCCTTTGGTGCCTCCGGTAATTACTGCTAGTTTAGCCATAATTTTGGGTAAATAAATATTGTAATAAAATAAAAACCGATTCTTGGCCGATAAATATGAATCAAAGTTACGTAAAAGAATATATTTCCTAACAAGTTGCGGAATTATGTGTTAGTTTTGGCAAAGGAGTGGATAAATCATGATATTCGTGCTTTTTTATGGAATGCTGTACAATATTTTTAAACTTATTTTAAAAAATGCTTAAACGAGTTGGCAAATACATTTTATTTATATATTCTCTTTTTCGCAACAGAGAAACCCTGATTACCTATGTGAGGAGAACAATTGATGAGGCCATATTAATAGGAGTAAATTCTCTGATTTTGGTGGCCATAGTTTCTACTTTTATTGGCGCGGTTACCACTGTTCAAACAGCTAACAACCTGGTAAGTCCTTTTGTTCCTGCTTTTGTGATCAGTACCGTAGTTCGGGATATGACGGTGCTGGAGTTGGCGCCTACCATTACCTGTATAGTATTAGCCGGGAAGGTCGGCTCTAATATCGCGGGCAGCTTAGGTACCATGCGCATTACCGAACAGATTGATGCTTTGGAGGTAATGGGAATAAATGCTTCCTCCTACCTGGTGTTTCCTAAAATTATAGCAGCCATGCTGATGTTTCCTTTGCTGGTAATCATCGCTGGATTTCTCTCCATTTATGGCGGTTATCTGGCTGGTACCCTCACCAATATGATTACTTCAGAAGATTATGTGTACGGAATCAGACTGGATTTTAATCGGTATAATGTGATTTTTGCTTTAATTAAATCCGTTGTATTTGCATATCTCATTTCTTCAATTTCTGCCTATCAGGGGTTTTATACAAAAGGAGGCGCGCTGGAAGTTGGCATTGCCAGCACCACTGCTGTAACCAATAGTTGTATCGCTGTGCTGCTGGCCGATTATGTGTTGGCACAATTGCTCATGTAACCGTAAAATAATATTGTTTAGAATTTATCAGTATGATTGAGATAAAGAATATTTCCAAATCTTTTGAGGGTAAAACTATATTAGAAAATATAAGTGGTGTTTTTGAAAAAGGCAAAACCAATTTGATAATTGGAGCAAGTGGTACCGGAAAAAGTGTATTGCTGAAATGTATTGTAGGACTCATCCCGCCCGAATCTGGCACGGTATATTATGATGGCAGGGATTTTACCCATGCCGACCGGGACCTGAAAACAGAGGTCAGACGGGAAATTGGAATGTTATTTCAAGGCGTGGCGCTGTTCGATTCAATGAACGTACAGGACAATGTGAAATTCCCTTTGGATATTCTTACCGAAGTTCCGGAGGCTGAAAAGCTGGACCGGGTAAATTTTTGCCTGCAACGGGTGGGTCTTGAAAACATCAACAGAAGAATGCCTGCTGAGTTAAGTGGTGGAATGAAAAAAAGAGTAGGCATCGCAAGAGCCATTGTAAACAATTCTCAGTATTTGTTTTGCGATGAGCCTAATTCAGGGCTTGACCCCCAGACATCCATTCTGATTGACGATCTGATTAAAGAAATTACCGACGAACTCAACATAACTACCATTGTAGTAACCCACGATATGAACTCCGTAATTGGTATTGGCGATCATATTTTATTTCTTTATAAAGGCCACAAACTTTGGGAAGGCAGCAATAACAATATTCTTGAAACTGATGTAAAAGAGTTGCGTGATTTTGTTTTTGCCAATAAGGTAATGAAAAAACTTAGCTAGGTTCCAATATAATTAGCAATATCCAACCACTATCCAACCACTGATTGCCGGTATTAACGGGTGTTTTTTCATTTATCCTAATCATTTAATTACATTTCCAACTGTAATCCTACATGTAACTGCTATTTCAAAGTTCTAGCATAAGTTTTGCATAGCTGTGTTTAGGTTTTTTTAACAGCAACAAACCTTCACCTAAAGTGGTAATTAAGTTTATATTAAAGTTTTTTTAGCTAATTATTTATGGAACCATTAGTAATTAACGCGACACAAGCGACTCCCACTGTTAATTTAGATAATCACCGCGGCGTAATGGAAATAAAAGGAGTATCGTATGAAGAAGACGCGCATGCTTTTTACCGTCCTATTATTCAATGGCTGGACGAGTACAAAGAAAAACCACTTTCTGATACAGTGTTGAACCTTTACTTCAAATATTTTAATACCGCCTCCTCTAAGGCACTTTATGAAGTCTTTCAACGATTCGCTGAAATAAGAAATCAGGGTAACAGCATATTAATAAACTGGTTTTACGATAAAGATGACAATGATATGTGCGATGACATCGCCTATTTCAGTGAATTAGTTGAAATACCAATCAATACACAGGAAATTGATCATCCGAATCTCTAAATTGTTGATTTTATCAAATTAATTTTTTAGTTGATATTTAACCCCTCTTAATTATTTTCTAACAATTTTATTTTTTTTAGCTAAAAAATACTTTTATTTATACAAATATTAACATAACTGCGTTTCTTGTATAATAACTGATTGTTAAATGAAAAAGATCGTCTGGGGAGCAGCCTTCATAGGTCTTTGGATACCATTTATTCTCCAAACCAATATGTATCCATTTTTTCGGTTTAGCATGTTTGCTGAACCTGTTAAAAATTCAATTCAGCAGGAACAATTTTATATTAACAGGAAATTTTTAACGGGTAAGGAAGTAATTTTTATTCCTGAGGTAATCGGTATTAAAAAAAGCAGCCTGGATAATTTATTGAGAAATTATTATTACCGAAAAGAAGTGTCTGTTTTTATGGAAAAGTTAAAACACGCGCTTCCGGATACAATGGATAAATCCGATCTGGTTTGGATGAGGGTATTAAATGGCGACACTACCAAGGTTGGCCTTATTACAATTCCATGAAACGTAAAAAAAAATCCTGGTTTTTATTAAAACTGGCCGGCGTACTATGGCTTCTGTTCATTGCAGCTTATTTGCTTTATTTTAGAAATCTGGTTGCGGAAGCATATCAAGGAACAGCACCAAATTTTGTGGTAAACTTTATAGATTGGGTATATCCAAGATTTTCTGTAGAAAAGTACAGGTTTGACCTATCATTTTTTCTCCATAAAGCTGATCAGATTTTACTCAGAATGACTTTTATTTTAGTAGCGGGATGGGCCATCAATTATTATTTTATAAAAAATAAACCAGACTTTTGGAACAGGCCATTTAAACGAATTCAGGCTTTTTCCAACTTAATATTAATAAAAAGAATTTTTTATATTGGATTGCTGGCTTACACCTGGGACTGGATTTTTGATTTGCTAAGAATTACAAATCTGGCAGAATTTTACAAGCCGGTGCTGCCTTTCAGAATGCTTCATATCCCATTATTCTCTGCCGATTTTTTTGTTGTTTTATATGCTATCTTTATAATAACCACACTTTGTGTTATATTTAATTTCAGGGCGGTTTGGTGTGCCTGTTTCAATACCATTTTGTTTGTAATGATGCAGGGGTATTTCTTATCGTTCGAAAAAATTGATCATGGCTATGCCTCGCTTACCTATGCCACTATTTTGATGCCTTTTTTGGTTTACGAAATCAGAAAAAACGGAGCATTTCAGGACAAAAGTTTGAAATCATGGTCATTACCATTGATTCAATGTGTTATTGCCCAAATTTACCTTATTGCTGGTTTGGAAAAAGTGTTTACCGGAGGCTGGACCTGGCTGTCACCGGTAACTTTTAGTACTTATCTGCGGCTTCATGAAACGTCGCTGGGGTTACTGATAGCGGAAAGTGATTTTCTGTGTGTGGTTCTGCCCTTGGCGGCGTTGGTGTTTCAACTGAGTTTTATTTTTATTCTTTTTTTTCCAAAGCAAAAAAAATGGTTTCTTTTGGCCGGCATTTTATTTCATACGAGTACCGTAATACTTTTTAATGTAGGTGGCTATCTTTCTTCCTGGATATTTGTGTATCTGTTTTTTATCAATTGGGATAGTTTGATTAAACGTATGACTCAGCTATACCTGCCAATCAGTTCTTTTAATTTATCGGGTAAACCAAAAATTAAGGTTAAGTAAACAAAAAACGGAAGAAAACCTACTTTATACCTGGCCAATGAACCCAAATTCGGCGATGCCAATGCCATGAGCACAGCCAGAAAAATTACATAAAAAATTAAGGAATAGGTGAAATAAGGGATGTGTATTTTCTTTTTCCTTTGAAAAATTTTAAATACACTTAAAATTGATAAAACTAGAAGTATTGCGTTTTCTATAGCAGGAATACCTTGAATAACTGATTGTGCTTCCCATAAAAACGGACGGAAAAGTCCGGCAAT
>JBGTIS010000304.1:0-6856 GCA_041745535.1 Cyclobacteriaceae bacterium
GATGGGTATGGATTTAACTTTTTCAGGGCAAGGCATGGTCGCCTGCCCCGAAAAAGTATGTGATCGGCGCTGTATATGATTATGAGGTAAGCAATTCGTCCAGATTTTCCAGGGCAGCGATAAAGCCTTCTTTGAAGCCCATTTCAATAATCTTTTCCAAATCAGCAAGCTGCTCATATTTTATTTCGATGTTAACCAGCGTTCCCTGTGCTGATTCACTGAAGGTATTATGCCACAGCGATCGGGGTAAGGTATGATCAATATTGCCCTGCTCATCGCAAAAAGCATCCTGGGCCGAAAAACTTTTTTTGGGGGTAACAGACTTGAAATCAGCCCGGGCCCAGTGTGCCTCTCCTTCCGGGCTAACCATCGCATAGAGCCAGTACCCACCCTCTTTGAAATCTATGGTTTTGGTTTTGGCTTTCCATGGTTTTGGTGCCCACCACTGGTCCAGCAACTGGCTTTCGGTCCAGGCAGCCCATACGTTTGAAATGGGTGCCGCGAATTCTCTTTCTACCACGATTTTTTTATTTTCCTTGTCAACGGAAAAATTCATTAAAAGATTACTTTTCATTTTTGTTTGTTTTTAGGTTAATTAATACTTGATCGAGCTGGTCAAAACGGTTTTCCCACATCTGCCGAAAAGGTTGTAACCAGTCTGAAACTTCGGTAAGTTTTTCTACTTGTAGCGAACAATGGCGTTCTCTGCCTTCTTTGGTGATGGCGATCACACCACATTCCTGTAATATTTTTACATGCAGTGAGATGGCTTGTCTGCTCATCTCAAACTGATCCGCAATGGCGTTGAGGTTTTGTGATTTTTTGGCTACCAGGCGTATGATCTCCCGTCGGGTTGGGTCGGCAATAGCCTGAAAAATATCTCTTCTTGATTCCATCTTTATGTATATGCAAGTATTTGCTTGCAAATATAAATGCAAGTATTTGCTTGCGCAAGTTTTTCTAATAAAAATTTAAATGGATTGGAAAAAATATCCCCTCTTTTTTAGGAGTCGGTACGAAACGTGGTGCTGATGGAGGGTTATACAGTTTGAGGGAGAGCGGCAACAGACAAAAAAAATAGTTCCTGAATACCATCCAGGAACTATCAAAATTAAAAGGTATTCCTTTTAAATATTTATTTTATTGATTCAAAATCCAGCGATACTGAATTCATACAATATCTTAATCCTGTTGGTTTGGGGCCGTCGTTAAATACATGGCCTATATGACCTTCGCAAACGCCGCAAACTATTTCGGTGCGCCGCATACCCAGGCTATTGTCGGTTTTCTCCAGAATATTAGCGTTTGGCAAATGATCGTAAAAGCTGGGCCATCCGGTTCCGGAATCAAATTTTGTTTCTGAAGAGAACAAAGGATTACCACATCCTGCACACACAAAAGTTCCTTTTTTGTCAAAATGGTTGTATTTGCCACTGAACGGCCGCTCCGTACCTTCGTGCCGTAGTACTTCAAATGCCTCCGGCGAAAGCCGCTCTTTCCATTCTGCTTCAGAAAGTTTTACTTTTTTTCCTGTAAATTCAGCTATTAAAGAAGCGGTTTCGGTAGAAATCCGCTTGCTTTGGGTAGAAACCCGTTTGCTTTCGGTTTGACCGGAAGAATTGTTACAGGCAGTAAAAATGATTAAAGTGGTAAAAACCACCGCGATTGATTTCAAATAGTTCATATGTTTATAGTTTTTTCAGAGATAAAATTTTTTTTGTCGTCCAACTTACAATTGCCCTACATTCCTTAAGTTATCTGGTTTTTTAACTATTGGTTTATCGGTAAGCAGGGTAACCTGAATGATTTAAGTAGCTTTCAGGCTTCACTCTGGCCTGTTCGATCTACCTTATTATGTACGTATTTCATGATTAAATAGATTTTTCCGGAAGTTGAGTCGCACAGGCATAAAAGGTTGGGCCATTGGCCATAGGAATTAATAAATTTTATGACCAATTTTAAATATAAAACCACTTTTATAGTATTACCTTATCAACCTGTTCAAAATATAACTGTCTATGAAAACTGAATTTCTTGGTCTGCGAACTACTATTTATAAGGTAGATGATATGGAAAAGGCCAAAACATGGTATGCCCAGGTGCTGGACATAAAGCCTTACTTTGATGAATCCTTTTATATTGGTTTTAATGTGGCCGGATTTGAACTTGGTTTGCAACCCGCCGAGGAAGCCAACCATACCAAATCAGAGAGTGTACTTACCTATTGGGGCGTGGACGATATTGAAAGTACCTACCAGCGTTTGGTAGCCGCGGGTGCCGCACCCCACCAGGAACCTACCGACGTGGGTGGTGAAATTAAAGTGGCTGCTGTAAAAGATCCCTGGGGAAATATTTTCGGTATCATTTATAATCCTTTCTTTGCATCCTGAAAGTAACTTAATATCATGAATCAACTATTTTTATGCAGGGCAGGGCTGATAAGCCTTTGTATGGCTTTGCTGGCTTCTTTTACTGCCAGGGCACAAAACAATACGGATCAGGAAGACTGGGAGCAGCTTTTTAATGGCAAAGACCTTACGGGCTGGACGGTTAAAATACGAAACCACGAACTGGGCGATAATTACAACAATACCTTTCGTGTAGAAAACGGCGCCATGATTGTTTCGTACGACCAGTACGATGATTTTGCCAAACAGTACGGACATATTTTTTATGAAAAACCCTATTCTTTTTATAAAATCAGGGTGGAATACCGGTTTGTAGGCGAACAGGCACCCAATGGCGAAGGCTGGGCCACCCGCAACAGTGGCATTATGCTACATTGCCAGGACCCTAAAACCATGGCCAAAGAACAGGATTTTCCCATTTCCATAGAATTTCAGTTGTTGGGCGGATTAGGAAAAGGCGATCGCCCTACCGCCAACCTGTGTACACCCGGCACCGAAGCGGAGCAGAATGGTAAAATGATTCCCTCTCATTGCATCAGTTCCAGTTCAAAAACCTATGAGGGCGATCAGTGGGTTACCGTGGAAGCCGTGGTAATGGGCGATTCTGTCATTCAGCATATCGTGGAAGGTGATACGGTACTGGTATACGAAAAACCGGAAATTGGCGGGGGCGTGGTAAGCGGTTACTACGACTGGGCCAAAAAAGACGGTACGCCTTTGAAGGAAGGTTATATTTCACTGCAAAGTGAAAGCCATCCCATAGAATTCCGCAAGGTGGAAGTGCTTAACCTGGAAGGGTGCACCGATCCGAAAGCCATCAACTACAAATCGTACTATGTGAAATCGGATAACTCGCAGTGCCGGTATTAACTGTATTTAGCCAAATACTTTTCTATGAACATACATTGCAGATTAGCAGGCACAGAAGATGTGAAGCACCTGCTGCGCATGATGGAAGCTTTTTACCTCATTGACCAGTATCCTTTCGACAAAGCATTAACCAGAGAAAACTTGATGGATTTTATTCAAAATCCTTATTTGGGCAGGTTATGGATGGTGGAAGGAAATGAGCAGGTTGTGGGATACCTGGTATTATCTTTTGATTTCAGCTTCGAATTCAAAGGAAGAAATGCTATGATCGATGAATTTTATATTGAAAAAGACTATCGGAATCAGGGTATTGGCAGCCAGATGCTTCACTTTGTGTTGGAGGAAGCGAAAAAGTTAAACCTGAGGGCCGTCCATCTGGAAGTAGAAAGACACAACGAAACCGGAAAAAAGTTATACAGTAAATTCAATTTCAAAGACCATAACCGGTATTTGCTCACCCGGTATATCACCTAAGTAAGTGGACAAAAGTAATAAAGTACTCCTTGCCGGATTTATTCCGGCACCCCCTTCATGAGACCCCGGAATAAATCCGGGGAGAATGCCCTAAAACTATTGCTCACCTACTTAACTGCTCAATTAGAATTAAAACCACTACAAACTTTTAAGGATTCAATGTGTTAATTTTCTTTCAGAACGAAAAAAAATCCTGCCCATTGAACCCAAGCTAATCATGATGCCATACCATAAAAAGCATTTCCAACTATTTACATACAAATTCTTATTCATTTGCTGCTGTTTGGGCCTGCTGTCGGGGTGTTTTCAGAAAAAGGATAATTATATCACAAAAATAGCCATTACCGGCCTGCAAGATTCTGTAGAAGTGGTACGTGATACCTGGGGCATCAACCATATTTATGCTAAAAACCAGGAAGACCTTTTTTTTACGCAAGGCTATTGCGCGGCCCGCGACCGCCTTTTTCAGTTTGAAATGTGGCGCCGGCAGGCTACCGGCACAGTGGCCGAAATTTTAGGTCCGCAAGAATTGAAACGCGATATTGGTACCCGGCTTTTTATGTTTCGCGGTGATATCAAAAAGGAATTGAACCACTATCATCCGGATGGGGAGGCCATTATTAAAGCGTATGTGGCTGGCGTGAACACCTATATTACCGAAACGGAACGAAACCCCAATTTACTTCCGAAAGAATTTAAATTATTAGGCATCAAGCCTGGCAAATGGAGGCCCGAAATTGTGATATCCCGCCATCAGGGCTTGCTGGGTAACATTGGCGATGAACTGAACATCGCCAAGGCAGTAGCTTTACTGGGACCGAAAAAGGTAGGGGATTTGTCCGATTTTCATCCCGGCACGCCTAATATTAATCTTGACCGTGCTATTAATAAAGATTTATTGTTCGACAACATTCTGGAACTATACGATGCTTTCCGCAAGCCCCTGACTTTTTTACCGCAGGATATTATCAATAAAAGCCTTAGAAATAACCAAACGCTGAGTCTGAACGATTTATCAGCGCCTGCCCCAGCCATTCCGCGGCAGGATCGCCGAGGTATTGGCAGCAACAACTGGGTGGTAAAAGGGACGCGTACCGCAAGTGGCTATACCATGCTGGCCAACGATCCACACCGGAGTCTGGCCATACCTTCGCTGCGGTACTGGGCGCACCTGGTAGCACCCAACTGGAATGTGATTGGCGGTGGTGAACCTGAAATTCCGGGTATTTCCATAGGCCATAACGAATATGCTGCCTGGGGACTTACCGTGTTCGAAACCGATGCCGAAGACCTGTATGTGTACGATACCCATCCTGAAAATACGCTGCTGTACCGGTATAAAAACCAGTGGGATACCATGAAGGTGATTCAGAATACCATTGCTGTAAAAGGGCAGAAACCAGTAATCGTAGACTTGAAATATACCCGGCATGGGCCAGTGGTGTACGAAGATACCATCCATCATAAAGCCTATGCGTTGCGCTGCGGCTGGATGGAAATCGGCGGATCTCCGTATCTGGCCAGCCTGCGGATGGACCAGGCCATTACCTGGAAGGCTTTCCGGGAAGCTTGCGCCTACAGCCATATTCCGGGCGAAAACATGGTGTGGGCCGATGTAGATGGTAACATCGGATGGCAGGCTGTGGGTATTGCGCCCATCCGCCCCAACTGGAGCGGCCTGGTGCCGGTACCAGGCGATGGCCGCTACGAATGGAATGGGTATTTACCGATTAAGGAAAAGCCTAATGTGTATAATCCGGCTCAGGGATTTAAAGTAACCGCCAATAACAACCAGCTTCCCCCTACTTATCCGCATAGGAATGCGGTAGGCTATACCTGGTCGCCACCCTACCGGGCCATGCGAATAGAAGAAGTACTGAAGGAAAACACGAAACTGACCATGGAAGATATGATGGCCCTGCAAACCGATTACCTCTCCATTCCGGCCCGTACCCTGGTACCCTTGTTAAAAAATATAACTTTTGAAGACGCCTATTTGCGATTGGCTCGCGAAAAGCTGCTGGAATGGGATTATAAGCTTTATGCGAATTCGGTGGCTGCCGGTATCTACGTAGCCTGGGAAAATCAACTAAGCGATAGCATCAATGCTTTGTTTGTGCCTAACCGGGCCCGGGAATACATCACCATATCTGAAACAAAAATAATTGACTGGCTGACGCATCCTGGCAGCCGGGCTGAATTTGGCAGGAATCCGGTACAGGCCAGAAACCAGTTATTACGGGAATGCCTGGAAAAAGCAGTCGCCCACCTAACCCAGAAATTAGGAGATAATGTAAGCAGTTGGGAATATGGTCAGGAAAATTATAAACACGTACTGATCCGGCATCTGTTATCGGGAGCGGTAAATGAGGAATTGCGGAAAGAATTCAATGCCGGACCGCTGCCCCGGGGTGGGTATGGCTATACGGTAAACAGTACCGGCAGCCGCGAGAACCAGGTAAGCGGCGCTACGTTCCGGCTTATTGTGGATACCGAAGACTGGGACAAAGCCTTAGGCACCAACAGCCCCGGACAATCGGGCAATCCGGAAAGTGTTTACTACAAAAACTTATTCGATTCATGGGCCGACAATGAATATTTCCCCGTATTTTACAGCCGTGATAAAATAGATTCCGCCGCCGACTACACCTGGCAACTAGTACCAAAGCAATAATAAGGCGAAGCATATACTCTTTTTCGCTGTAAGCGTGACCTGATAATAGCCATAAAGATATTCCTGATTGCCACTGTAAGATGACAGATACAGCTCACTCTGATCTGTCATCCCGAACGAAAGTGAGGGATATTAAAACGGACATTGTAGCCTGATTGGATTTTTTAAGATGCTTCGTATTACTCAGCTTGCGCACGCTCAGCGACAGCGTAATGTGTGTATCGCACAACTCAACTATTTACGAATGAATTTGCCATGGAAATATTCATGGTCTATTTCCAGCTGTATAATGTAAATGCCAGGAGCAAAATGAGAAATATCTACATGGAAATCAGACCCACTTACTGATTTAGAGAAAACTTTTTGCCCTGCGTAATTGTAAATGGTTAGTTGAGCGCTTCTATGAGCCATATTATTGCTTCCCGCATTA
>JBGTIS010000305.1:0-37494 GCA_041745535.1 Cyclobacteriaceae bacterium
CTTACCTTTAGCGAAGACACTCTTTTTTTTGATACCCTATTTACTACTTTAGGCAGTACCACCCAATGGCTTACGATTTATAATCAGAATAAAAAAGCTATTGAAATTAGTTCTATTGAGCTGGGTATGGGTAATCAGTCACCTTATACCCTATATATAAATGGTAAAAAGGGCAGCATTTTTTCTGACCAGTTGTTACTGGGCGGCGATAGTGTGTTGGCTTTGGTTGAGGTAACAGTTGATCCCATGGATCAGGATTTACCTTTTCTGGTGAAAGATTCACTTGTGTTTACAGTAAATGGCAACCGCCAAAATGTAAAAATGATAACCTGGGGACAGGATGCTCATTTTATCCAGACTTTAACAGTAAAAAAAGACACTACTTTTACTGCCAATCGGCCTTTTGTAGTTTACGATTCTCTTGTGGTAGATCCTGCTGCTACGTTAACTATAGAGGCAGGAAGCCAGTTATTTTTCGCGGATAACGCAATCCTGATTATGTATGGCAATTTACAGGTACAGGGAACAACTGAGCAAAGAGTTCTGTTTACCAACATAAGGCAGGACGGTGCTTATGCACAGGCATTAGGGCAGTGGCAGGGACTTGCTTTTGGTACAGGCAGCAAGAAAAACGCTATTAATTTTGCCAACATCAGAAATGCTGAATTTGGTATTTATAAAGAAGGAGCATTAAATTCTATCCCCGATTCGGTAGAGGTAATTATTGCCAATTGCATTATCGAAAACATGTCAGTAGGGGGCATTATTGCTTTTAATGCCCATATGAAAGTTTACAATACTTTGGTGGATAATTGTGTGGGTTATGTAGTTGGCAATTTTGCGGGCGGAAATTACAGTTATCAGCACTGCACCCTGGCAAACAGCAACAGCAACCGGCAGTTTATCAGGCAGGGGCCTGTAATAGAGTTTACCGATACCACAGGTGCTGCCACTGTAAATCCTTTGCATATTGTGTTAAAAAACAGTATTATTTGGGGAAATCTGCCGGACGAACTAGTACTTGAGGAAGTCCATGAAGGCTCCACCTATGAAATAAAGAATAATTTTATTAAAACTAATAATCCGGTATTTGAAGCTGATAACATTATTAATACAGATCCCGAATTTATCAACCCGGAAGCCTATAATTATCATTTAGACACTACCTCTCAGGCAATTGATAAAGGCATTTTGTTAAAAATTGGCACCGATCTGGACGGTAATGCCCGCGATACGCTGCCTGATTTGGGCGCATATGAATTTATAAAAGAATAGCATTCATTTTTAATTAATACAGCTATGCGATTTTTTCAGAAAGAGATCAGGTTACAGTCTTATTCCCGCGGATTTCATTTAATTACCCATATTGTTGAGCAGCAATTTCCAGCTATTGAAACCATAGAAAAAGGATTGCTACAGATTTTTATACAACATACTTCAGCCAGCCTGACCATCAACGAAAACGCGGACTCTACGGTAAGAAAGGATTTTGAAAGCCATTTTAATCAGCAGGTGCCTGAAAACGCACCCTACTATTCGCATAATTATGAAGGCCCGGATGATATGCCCGCGCATATAAAATCGTCGTTATTGGGCAGTCAGGTGACTATCCCTATTACAAAAGGAAAGCTAAATCTGGGAACCTGGCAAGGTGTTTATTTGTGCGAACACCGCAACCACGCAAGCGGCAGAAAGCTCGTACTAACGGCTTTTGGAGAATAAGCATGATGCGTGGAATATAAATAATATAAAATCTTAGCCCTTGCTTGCGTCAAAAAGCTTCTGCTTTTCTTCTTTGCTCAGGCTATCGTAACCGCTTTCTGAAATTTTATCCAAAATCGCGTCAATTTCCTCTTGTCTGGATTTGAACGCTTTACGGGCTGCGCTTTTTCGGTTCCCATTTTTATAATAAGTAACTTTAATACGCGGCTGTTTTACAAATAAACCTTTGAAAAAGGTAAAGAAACGCGTAACAGGTTTTCCCAAATCGTTTCCTTTTTTTAATTGTTTGATAAATATAAACCCTACGGCGGCCCCTGCCAAATGCGCCAGCTCGCCTCCCGCATTGGATCCGGCTGCCTGGGCAAAAGAAAGAACTACATAAAAAATAGCGATATACTTGATTTTTACCGGCCCTAACAAAAGCAGCGAAAACGTATAATCGGGTGAGAACGTAGCCGCACCGACCACAACGGCAAATACGCCTGCGGAAGCGCCCAGCATGGTAGATCCATATACCACCTCACTAAAAAATGGAAGCACATTGTATATCAGCATGTAAAACACGCCGCCACAAAGGCCACCCAGTACATACAGATTTACTAACTTTTCACTACCTAAAAATTCCATAATAATACTGCCAAACCAGTACAGGAATAACATATTGAACAGAATATGAAGAAAACCTTCATGGGTAAAAAAGTAAGTAACAAGCGTCCAGGGCTTATAAATAAAATTACCAATAAAAGCAGGAAGGCTTAACTGATTTACAATAACTTCATATATATGATCGGCCTGCGATAGTTTGGAAATAACGTTAATAACAAGCAAGACCAGGAAAACAATCAGGTTGATGAGGATAATTTTCATCAAACCATTTTTGGGCCTGCGAAACGCGTTTTTCAGATCGTCTAAAACACTATTCATGATCTTTTAATTCAATAGAAATTACTACGGTCTTTCTGCCAGAGTTTAATCAGAACAAAAGCAAATAACATTCCACCAAGGTGCGCGAAATGCGCTACATTATCGCCTGGGGTTCGTTGAATTACTGCATACACTTCATATAGTCCGTAAAACAAAACAAAATATTTTGCTTTAATGGGAACCGGAAAAAACAAAAGAAATATTTCTGTATTGGGAAAAAGCAGTCCGAAAGCCATTAGAATACCAAAAATCGCTCCTGAGGCCCCTACCAGTGGTACATCCGCTTCACGGTGATAAAGTGCCTTTACCCACTCTTTGCTTTGGTTTATATAATTTGAACTTTCCGGATTGTCTCCAAATTTATCTATAAAATTATATAATTCCTGAGCTCCATAGACCTCCTCGGCGTACTTAACCACAAAAGTATTAAATTTTTCGAAAGAAGGTGCTGAAATATAGGCATCCATTGCCTGTTCCATGGGATAGATTTCAAAATAATTAATTCCTGAAAATAAAATACCTGCCCCTATACCCGTAACCATATAAAATATCAAGAATTTTTTAGAACCCCAGAACGACTCCAGCAAAGGTCCAAAAATAAATAATCCGAACATGTTACTAAAAATGTGCATGAAACCATAGGAATGCATGAACATATAAGAAACATACTGAAAGGGCCTGAAATATTCAGAAAATATATAATACAAACCCAATACTCTTAGTAAATCAATATTAAAATTACCGCGAACCAGGTAAGCACCTATAAACACAGCTATATTAATAATCAATAAGTTTTTGACAACCGGTGTAAGCCTTCCGAACATGAGCTATTTTTTAAATAATTCAGCTATTCTGTGTAATTCTAAAATGTAAAAAGTTAATTGCCCGTCGGGCGAATAGTTAGGGGTTTCACAAGCGAACAGACGATCGATCAGGTTACTCATTTCTTCAGGTTCCAGTCGTTGTCCTTTTTTAATAGACATCCGCTTGGCTATAGCATGCGCCAGGTTTTCGTTTTTTGTAAGCGAAAGGCGATCCTGATTTTCTTTAAACTGCTCAATAATTCCTTCAAAAATTAATTTTTCGTCGCCGCTTTTTATATCGGTAGGTACTCCGTTAATTACTACAATATTTTGGCCTAACGTACTAAAAACAAACCCTAATGCTTTAATTTCTTCTTTTAACTCTTGTACGAGTTCAAAATCGGCAGGGTTTAAATGAACATGCTGTGGAAAAAGTGATTGCTGGGAAAAAGTTGTTTTCTTTACCAGAAATGAAGCGTACTGTTCATACAAAATTCGCTCATGCGCTGCCTGCTGGTCTATAATCATCATGCCTGATTTTACCTGCGTGGCAATAAACGCATAATGAATCTGAAAGGTGTGTCCGGGTGTGGTTTGCGGTCGCTTTTTAAGGGTAGCCGGATCGGAAGTCATTTTGTTGGCAGCACTTTGCAGGGTAAGTTCTGTGTCAATCAGTTCGCGGTCATCTGCATCAAAATCAAAATGTTTTTTCTCGTTTTGCTCGTACAAACTTTCCCAGTAGGTCAGGTTATTTCGTTGCGGAAAGCTTTTAAATTGTTCATAGGCTTTTCCACGGTTGCCAGCAGGTTTATTCTCCTGCTGATCTTTTCCTGTAAGGTTAAAGGGATCCAGGTTTACATTCCATCCAAAATCAAGACTGGGGACTACGTTATGGGTACCTAAAGCGCGTTTTACAGCCGCCCGTACAATGGCATATACCGTTCGCTCGTCGGCCAGTTTAACCTCGGTTTTGGTAGGGTGTACATTAATATCAATATCTTCAGGATTTATCTCGATAAACAAAACATAAAAAGGGAAACTACTATCGGCCAATAAGGCTTCGTAAGCGCTCATTACCGCATGATTCAGGTAATTATTCTTAATAAACCGGTTGTTGATATAAAAATACTGCTCCCCCCTGGTTTTTTTCGCGAATTCTGGTTTCCCAATATATCCCCATACTTTTACGTGTGGGGTCTGCTCTTCACAAGGCACCAGTTGTTCCTGATACAATTTGCCAAATAATCCTACAATGCGATTGCTCAGTTTGGTAACTGGTAAATTATATGTTTCTGTATCATTTTGAAAAAACTCAAAAGTAATATCAGGGTTAGCGAGGGCAATTCTGAAAAACTCGTCCAGAATATGGCGCATTTCCACAGATTTGGATTTTAAGAATTTTCTGCGGGCCGGCACATTAAAAAAAAGATTTTTTACACAAACCGAAGTTCCCTTTTCGCTGGCCACCGGCGTATTACTTTTTATTTCTGACCCTTCTACCTCTAATTGTACCCCCCATTCTTTATCGGGTAATTTGGTAATCATGCTCACCTGAGCTACAGCAGCTATGGAAGCCAGCGCTTCGCCACGGAAACCCATGGTTTTAATGGTATAAATATCGTTTACAGTTTTAATTTTTGAGGTCGCATGTCGTTCAAAACTCATGCGTGCATCGCTTTCGCTCATACCCATCCCGTTATCAATCACCTGAATAAGGTTTTTACCCCCTTCCTTTATAATAATGCGCACATGTTTACTGCCTGCGTCTATCGCGTTTTCCAGCAGTTCTTTAATTACCGATGCCGGCCTTTGTACTACTTCTCCCGCAGCTATCTGGTTAGCGATTGAGTCTGGAAGAAGTCGAATAATATCTGACATGTAAACTTTACGAGCGTTTTAAATATTTCTTAAACCGGTAGTAGAGGTATATAGGAACAAATAACCAAAATACATAAAATACCGCGTTTCCTAAGTATAAATATCCTGAGAATAAAGCCATTAACGCTACCACAATAAAAAATTGCAAAAAATTAGTGTCACGGGTTTGCTTGGCTCTTCTGGCAAAGGATCCCGATATATTAGAACGTTGAAAACTGTGGGTCGTCTGGCGCATTTCTTGCTCTATCAGAGCCGTACGGTTATTTATATCTTCTTTCACAGGATCATAGTACCGCGGTTCAAAATTAAACTTTTTGTGTTGAGGAATCCGAATAATTGAAGGAATTTTCATAATATTATATATTTTGACAACTTTGTAAGTTCTGATTTTTCTAATTTAGTAACTGTAATAGAAAAAACGCCTGCATGTTTAAAAAAGTTTGTGTCCTTTTTGTTTTCCAAGTTATTTCTATTTCAAGTTTTTGTCAAAGTTTGGAAATTGGTGGCGAAACAAGGCTTCTTGAAAGGGTATCTCAGGATCAGTGGATATCCGCGACTATCAAAACACTTAACCTGGAACAAAAAATAGGGCAGCTTTTTATGGTTTCGGTAAAGCCATTTACCGATGAAAAACAATATAAAGATGTAGCAGAACGGGTTAGCAAGCAAAATGTTGGAGGGATTATTCTATCTGCCAGCGGACCGGTTCGTCAGGCTCATCTTATTCAACGCCTGCAAAGTGACGCTAAAGTGCCCTTGCTGGTAGGTATGGATGCGGAACTTGGATTGGGAAAAACCATGGACAGCACCCTTAGCTATCCTACCTACTTGACATTGGGCGCCATTCAGGATAACCAACTGCTGTATGAATTGGGTGCTGAAATAGCACGCCAATGCAAACTCATGGGTATTCATATTAATTTTGCTCCGGCCATGAATATCAACAGTGGTACGACCAATATGGAAGTAGCTTATAATTCTTTTGGTGAGAACGCTGAAAAAGCTACAGCTAAGGGAATGGCCTATATGCAGGGTATGGAAGATTATGGCATCATCGCTTGTTTCCGGCATATTTCCGGCGAATTCCTAAATACTGAACTTCGCTCAGCTTCAGGCTCTCAATCAATTTCCAATGGTACCTATCCTATGCCATCACCGTATCTGGCGTATAACAGCAGAAGGCCATTAGGCTCATTAGTAGCCCGGTTTAACGAACCGGTAGTGGAAGGGGAGGAAAACCGGTCGTTTATGCGTGCTTCTTACCTGGAAGCTGATATGCTGAGCAATCGTATGGAGCTAGATGGGCTTGTGTTTTCCGATGCGATCAGCCAGTACGATTCTGATAAAAAACCAGGTGAAACCGAACTGGAAGCTTTTTTAGCAGGCAACGATGTATTGTTGTTTCCCCATGATTTAACAGCGGCTATCAAAAAAATAAAAAAGGCAGTATCTGAAGGAAAAGTTACCGAGGAAGAAATCGATAAACGGGTTAGTAAGGTGCTCAGGATAAAATATATGGCAGGGCTTGATGCCTACAAGCCTGCTGACACGCATAAACTGTATGAAAAGTTAAATAAACCCGAAGCTCTACTTTTAAAAGAAAAACTGTATGAGCAGGCCGTAACGGTAGTAAACGACCAAAGCAACCTACTCCCTATTCAGGTGCTTGATACAGCTAGTTTTGCTTCTTTAAGCATTTCTGTTGGTGAAGATAGTTTCGCGTCATCATTCCAGAACATGCTTAACCAGTATGCCTCTTTTAACCATTATGACATTTCACAGAAAGAAGAAAATTCGTGGAACTATAATGCCATCTTCAATCGCTTAAAGCGATACGAGTATGTAATTATAGGTGTAAACAATATAGAACAACTGTATGGCGAAAACCAGCAGATGCTTAAAAATAGCCTTACGTTTTTAAAGTTTTTACAGGATGAAACCAATGTGATTCTCGTGGTTTTTGACAGTCCTTATGAACTTAAATATTTCGAGGACTTTAAACATGTTGTTTGCGCCTACCAGGAGGAAGCTGACGTACAGAAAATAGTACCACAACAATTGTTCGGTGCCCTGCCCATAATGGGTAAACTTCCGGTTTCCCCATCGGTGCGCTTACAGGAAAGCATGGGTGAAATTGTTCTTCCTTTAAATCGGCTTCGATATACCCTTCCTGAAGCAGTAGGGCTTAGCTCCGATACACTGAGGTTGATAGATTCACTGGCTAATAAGGCTATTGCAGATCATTCCACGCCTGGCTGTCAGATTCTGGTAGCCCGGAAAGGCGCAGTGGTTTTTCAGAAATCCTATGGCTATTTTACCTATGATAGTATAACGCCTGTAAACAACGAAACTATTTACGATATCGCTTCTGTAACCAAGGTGGTAGCTACTTTACAGGCAGTAATGTTTCTGGAAGAGCGAGGCATAATCAATCTGGACGCATATGCTTCGGAGTATTTATCTGAACTGAAAGGGACCAATAAAGAAAACTTAAAAGTAAGAGATATTTTACTACACCGGGCCGGGCTGTTGTCGTTTGTGCCTTTCTGGGCGCATACCAAAAAGCAAGACAAATTTCTTCCCGAATTTTATAGTGATTCGCCCAAAGAAAATTATTCGCTTCAGATTGCCAGAGGTATTTATGGCTGCGATGCCCTGGCCGACTCAATCTGGCAATGGACCATTGATTCGCGCCTCAGAAAGCCTCAGCGGAATGTACCTGCCTGGAAGCCAAGGTATTCGTACCGGTACAGCGACCTGAGCTTTTATATGCTAAAAAAAATTGTAGAAAGGGTAACCAATCAGCCTTTACAGGATTTCCTGGATCAAAATTTCTATGCTTCGCTTGGGCTTGCCACTACTACTTATCTGCCATTATGTAAATTTCCCGAAGAGAGAATTCCACCCAGTGCGGAAGATAATTATTTCCGAAAAACTATCATTCAGGGAATGGTACACGACGAAGGTGCTTCGCTGATGGGTGGTGTGGCCGGGCATGCCGGCCTGTTTAGCAATGCCAACGATTTAGCTGTTTTAATGCAAATGAATCTTCAGGATGGAAAATATGGCGGACATACTTATTTTCAGGAAGGAACTATAGAAAGATTCGCCAGGCGGCAGTATAATGACAATCGTAGAGGATTGGGCTGGGACAAACCTGAAATCAGAGGAGATGATGGTCCTACCGCCCCCGAAGCTTCTCCAACTTCTTTTGGTCATTTAGGATTTACCGGAACTGCCGTTTGGGTAGATCCAAAATACGACCTTGTTTTCGTTTTTCTATCTAACCGTACCTATCCCGACACAAGAAACACAAAACTTCTTACAGATGGGATACGTACAAAAATACATTCCGTCATATACAAAGCTATGATGGATTATCATACTACGTTAGTAGAATAACTATTATAAAACATAATGAAAATAGGTATTGTATGTTACCCTACCTTTGGCGGAAGCGGTGTAGTGGCGACAGAGCTTGGTAAATCGTTAGCCAAAAAAGGTCATAACATTCACTTTATCACATATTCTCAACCTACCCGACTTGATTTTTTTAATGAAAATCTGTTTTACCACGAGGTAGATGTCCGTACTTATCCTTTATTTCAATATCCGCCTTACGAATCGGCACTGGCCAGCAAAATGGTGGATGTAGTTAAATATGAGAAACTGGATTTATTACACGTCCATTATGCCATACCCCATGCCTCAGCGGCTTATATGGCCAAGCAAATTCTGGCTACGGAAAATATCCATATTCCGGTAATTACCACTTTACATGGCACCGATATTACGCTGGTAGGCAAAGAGGCTTCTTATGCGCCGGTGGTTGCCTTTAGTATCAACGCTTCCGATGGTGTTACGGCAGTTTCTGAAGACCTGAAAAAGGATACCTATAAACATTTTAAAATAATTAAGGATATTCAGGTTATTCCTAATTTCATTGACCTGGAAAGGTTTAAAAAGCAGCGTAAAGAGCATTTTAAAAGGGCAATTTGTCCAAACAATGAATTACTGATTGTGCATACTTCTAACTTTCGGCGCGTAAAGCGGGTACCCGATGTAGTAAAAATATTTTATAAAATAAGGGAAAAAATTCCCGCCAAGTTGTTGCTTGTAGGCGATGGACCAGAGCGAAGCAGTGTGGAAGCCCTTTGCCGGGAATTAGGCAATTGTGAAGATGTTCGCTTTTTAGGAAAAATAGAAGCCATCGAGGAAGTGCTTTCTGTTGCCGATCTCTTCATTATGCCATCAGAAAAAGAAAGTTTCGGACTGGCCGCCCTGGAAGCCATGGCCTGTGAAGTTCCGGTTATTTCTACCAATGCGGGCGGACTGCCCGAACTGAATATAAATGGCGTTACCGGGTTTGTTTGCCAGATAGGCGACATAGAGGATATGACGGAAAAAGCGCTATATGTATTAGATAAAAACCAGCTGGATACTTTTAAGCAAAACGCGCTTGCCAGGGCTAAAGAATTCGACGCCAGCAACATCGTGCCTCAGTATGAACAAATGTACGAAACTGTGGTGGCTGATGTTAAAGCAAAGGAAAAAATGAAAGTTTAAACTACTTTTTACACCAAACAGGATTTCTTTTACCTGTTACTAACAGAAGTAGTTTCGCTGCCAAAAGCCAGCGCCCGATTAATATCTTTTAAAATATCATGGGCACTTTCAATGCCTACCGAAACCCGCAGCAGTGCATCGGTAATGCCTGCCTGTTTTCTTTCTTCCGCGGAAAGCTTGATGTGGGAAGTTCTGGCTGGAGCACAAATCAATGTCTCCACACCTCCCAAACTGAGTGCGGGAATAATCAGTCGCAGGTTTCGCGTAAAAGTTTCTGCTGCTTCCAAACCGCTTAAATTTGGTTCAAAAGATAACATACCGCCAAAACCCATCATTTGCGATTGAGCGATTTCATGGCCGGGATGAGTAGCCAGGCCCGGATAATTTACTTTTTTAACACCTTTATGCTGTGCCAGGGCTTCGGCCAGAAAAAGCGCGTTTTCATTTTGTTTTTGTACCCGTATTGATAAAGTTTTCAAACTTCTTTCAATTAAAGCACAAGTGGTTCCATTGATGTTGCCTCCAAAATTAACTGCCGTTTGGCGAATTTGCTTTTCTATTTCAGCCGAAGTTAATACCACGCCAAATATAATGTCGCTGTGCCCGCTCAGGTACTTGGTGCCGCTGTGTAATACAATGTCTATTCCTAAATTAATAGGGTTCTGATTGATGGGCGAAGCGAAAGTATTATCAATTACGGTAACAATTCCCTTTGCTTTGGCCAAAGCGGCTACGGCCTTTATATCGGTGATTTTTAATAAGGGGTTGGAAGGAGTTTCTATATAAATAACTTTTGTTTCAGGTCGAATGGCCTCAGAGAAGCTGCTCATAGTGCTGCTATCGGCAAAAGAAAAATCGATACCCAGTTTATTCAGTTCCGCATTAATAAAATGAACCGTACCGCCATACAAATCACGCTGAAAAAGTATATGATCGCCTACCTTTAACAAAGCAAGCAACGTGGTACTAATGGCAGCCATGCCGGAACTGAAGAGCAGGCCTGCTTCGGCATTTTCCAATATGCAAAGCTTTTCAACAACCGTTTGCTGATTGATGGTATTATAATACCTGGGATAAATATTTTCTTCCACATCCAGGTAACCATAGGCAGCTGAAGGATAAACCGGCGTAACTACACCATTTACAGGGTTAATGTGGCTGCCTGCGTGCACACAGGCGGTATCTTTAGAATTAGTATTTTCTCGCATAACAGTAAAAGGCCAAAAACTTATTTTAAAAGTTGAAGAATTTTTTCGGTGCTATCCACACTAAAATCATATATAATCAGGTCAGCAGCCGACAGTTCCTGGTTGCCTGAGTTTGGGTTCACAAACCCGGCACAAAACATACCGGCTGCTTTGGCGGCGCGTACCCCATTATTAGAATCTTCCACCACTACGCACTTTTCGGGTGAAATCTGAAACTTGTGAGCGGGCTTTAAAAATATATCAGGCGCTGGTTTGCCATTTTTCACTTCCTCACCACTAATTACAAAATCGAAAAAATGATCAATACCCAGCTTTTCTATCACCACCTGAATATTTCTTTTGGGTGAAGAGGAAGCCAGACAAACAATTTCTTCTTTTTCTTTCAGCATTTGAAGAAAATCAGGAATTCCGGCGATCGGTGCCAGTGTTTCGGCAGCCAGATAGCTGTATTTCCTCTCTTTTTCGCCAGCTTTTAGCATGGTGAGGTCATGCTCCAGTTGAAAGGTGTCTTTAATGTATCCCCACATTTTATCGGCTGAAATGCCAATAAAACCATTGTACACTTCATCTGAAATTTCAACACCTAAATCTTTAAAATACTGATAGTTGATTTCTTTGTAAAACTCTTCGCTGTCTATCAGCACGCCATCCATATCAAAAATTACCATAATTTATTATTTTATCCACCTAACTTTATCTTCAATTGGTTTTCTTCTGCCTTCCGGCCACTTTTCGGGTATTCCCAAATGTAAAAAGCCCAGCAATTTATCCGCAGGTTCCAGATCAAAAAATGATTTGGCTTCCTCTTTATAAGTAATTCCGCCCGACCCCCAGTAGCAACCTAAGCCATAAGCAGTAGCAGTTAACCACATATTCTGTACCGCGCAGGCTGTTTCCTCTATTTCGGGAATTTTACCTTCGTGGCGTTTCATACCAATGGAAATAATATGCGAACAATTGGCATTTTCCAGTATTTGCTTAATAATTTTATGATCAATGGTTTCGTCAGTATACATTTCCGGATACACGGAGCGCCGATTCTGAATAAGCTGGTTTACCTCATCTGTATTAAATTCCATATATAATAATTCGCAATAGGGTAATCGTGTTAAAAGCCTGGTAAAGATAAAGGGTTCATTAGCTTTTTCCTGCAAATCTTACTGTTAATCGTGGAATAAATCGAAGATAAATGTATCTTGTACAGATTAATTTGAATGAATTTTACCATGCATATTGATCTGTCGAAACAAAAAATTCTGGTTACCGGTGCCAGTCGTGGGCTGGGAAAAGCTATTGCTGAACAACTGGCTGCCTCAGGCGCGCAGGTAGCGGTACATTATCATAGAAATTATGAGGCAGCCAATCGGGTAGCCAAATCTATAGGGCATAACGCGCAATGCTTTCAGGCCGATTTATGTAAACCTGTTGAAGTAATTCAGCTTTTTGCCAACATAACTGCTGAGTTTGAAAAACTGGATTGTATCATCAATAATGCGGGTGTTTCGTTGCGTACCGATCCGGAAGGAACTGATATTGACTGGAGCGACAACTGGTCACGCAACATGCTTATTAATTTACATTCAGTAGGGTTGTTGTGTAAAAAAGCGATCGCGCATTTTAAGGAACGAGGCGGTGGCCGGATCATCAATATTTCGTCTAGGGCTGCTTTCCGGGGCGATACTGCTGATTATATGGGATATGCAGCCTCAAAAGCCGGCGTAGTAGCACTCACCCGTTCTATCGCCAGGGCTTATGGCAAAGAAGGGATCAAAGCCTTTAACATAGCCCCGGGTTTTGTGCGAACCGATATGGCAGATGTTTTTATCAAGCAATATGGTGAAGCTTATGCGGTGGATGATATCGCCCTGCCACAGCTTACTGAACCTAAGGATGTAGCTCCTATGATTTGTATGCTGGCCAGCGGATTGGCCGATCATGCTACTGGCTGCACCATTGATATGAATGCTGGCAGCTACGTACACTAATTTTTTTTTTAACAGAACAACATAACCCGATGCAAATGGAAGGAATGCTGAAAGAAAATGCCTTAAAAGGAAAAACCTATATTATTACGGGTGGTGGTACCGGTCTTGGTAAAGCGATGGGGAAATATGTATTAGAACTGGGAGCGAACCTGGTAATTACCAGCCGCAAACTCGAGGTGCTGGAGAAAACCGCTCAGGAACTAACTTCACAAACCGGAGGAAAAGTGCTGCCCATTGCCTGTGATGTGCGAAACTACAACGAAATTGAGGAGTTAATTAAAGCTACCGAAAAAGAATTTGGCGAAATTAATGGAGTAGTGAACAATGCGGCCGGTAATTTTATTAGTCCTACCGAACGGCTTTCGCACCGGGCTTTTGATATTGTGGTAGATATTGTGTTGCGTGGTACTTACAATGTTACGCTGGCGGTTGGCAAAAACTGGATTGCGCTACAACAACCCGGTGTATTTCTGAACATAGTAACTACTTACGCATGGACTGGTTCGGGTTATGTGGTGCCCTCGGCCTGTGCCAAAGCCGGTGTGCTGGCTTTAACCCGATCGCTGGCCGTGGAATGGGCCAAATACCAAATTCGCAGCAATGCCATTGCCCCCGGGCCTTTCCCCACTGAAGGTGCCTGGAGCCGGTTACTGCCCCACGACCTGGCCGAAAAGTTTGATCCTGCGAATCGTGTTCCCCTTAAAAGAAATGGTGAACACCAGGAACTGGCTAACTTGGCAGCATATCTGTTGTCAGATTTTTCTGCCTACGTCAATGGAGAAGTGGTTACCATTGATGGCGGCGAATGGCTGATGAGTGGCGGGGAATTTAATGATTTCGAACAGATACCGCAGGAACTTTGGGATCAGATGGAAAAAATGCGGAAGAAAAAATAATCAATCGATAACTTTTAGCGGTATTAGCCAGTTGTAAAAGAAACATAACTGATTTCAATAATTTTAACTGACTAAAAAATTATGGCAGGACAAGGTTCTTCAGGCAATGTAATCGCCGCACTGGCAAGCTTTTTTATTCCGGGTTTGGGCCAACTTATTCAGGGCCGGCTGGGCATGGCCATTTTACAATTTGTACTGGCTGGCATTCTCTGGATTTTTCTGTTGGGCTGGGTCATCCATCTCTGGTCTATTCTGGATGCGGCTATGTTTAAACCGAAAGTAATTTAATGGCATACATAAAAAAAGCCTATTTTACACAGGCTTTGTTAAACTGTATACTTCCACCTGTGATGCTTTCACGGGTTGAGCAAGGCTTACATCAAAGGAGCCATCTTTCCATTCCTCAATGGTGATAAAGCTGTCGCCTTCATCGGTTTCGAATTCCCAGTAGTAAAAAAACTCTTCGTTCTCAGCCGATGTATCACCATTTCTGAAAAAAGAGGCTTCGGAGGAATTCTCGAAATAGTAGGTTTTGCCTTCAAACTCAAGCTCGCCTTCAGCCTTTTCACTCATCACATCCAGGTCTTCCCGACTAATATTCAAGTTTCTGAGCTTTAACTGGCGCTGAGTAAAGGTAACATCCAGTCCGTCGCCTTCTTCAATGGATATCCACACTTTTTTTGTGCCATTATCGCCTTCCAGTTCGTACCATTCTTCGCTGTCGCCACCACGATAAATGTGCCGGGCCAAAATGGTAATATCGTATTCTTCCATGTTAGTGCCAATATTTCGCAGTCGCATGACTCCGCCTTCTTTCACGTTATCGATGCGTAATTCATTGGATGTGTCATTCATATCTTCCTTGATAAGATCCTGTCCTTTTTTACTTCTGGATCTCCAAACGTAAAAACCTAAAACTACAATGCCGACAACAATTAAGGTAATAAATAGATCCATAGGTATGTTGAACTTTGTGTGAAAACCGGTTGGTTGCTTATGATTTAAAGTTTTATTTATTGATTCCCATTTTTGCTTTCAGTGCTGCCAGCGAATCAGACTGAGAAGTATTGCTACCCAGCGCTTTGTCTATTTCATCATCCACACTTTTGGGAGCATTGGCAATTTCACCATACGATTCTGCCAGCGACTCTTCTTCTTCTACCCGTGTTCTCATACGCTCCAGCATGGCTACCGTGCTGGATGAATCAATGCCAGCCATCTGCTTATTCAGTTTTTTAGTGGCAGCGCTTACTTTGGAGCGTGCTTTCAGGGTACGCAACTCATTTTCCCAGGTAGAAATCTGACCGCGCAGGTCGTTGATTTTAGACTCCAGATTGGCAGTCATGCTGTCGTATTTCTGCGCTTCGGTTTGCAACCGGCTTACTTCGCGGGAAGCGTGTTCTTTTTTGTTCAGTGCTTCGGTGGCAAGCCTGTCGGCCTCGGCACCATCTAACTGCCCCTGCTCGGCTCTTTGCAGTAGCATCATGGCTTTGTTTTCGTAATCTTGCGCCTGTTGCTGGTTGGTTTTGCTATCTCTTCGGGTGCGTATGGCGATGGCTTTTACTTCAGCCAGGCTTTCCAGGGCTTTATTCAGATCGTTCTTTAAATCGCGAATGGCTTGCTCACTCATTTTTACCGGATCTTCCAGGTTGTCTACCAGCGAATGGGTTTCTGCTTGCCCTACTTTAAATAATCTTCTGAAAATACTCATAATATTAATTAATTTTAAGATTTACCTTTGCCAGCAAAGCTAATAAATTCTCCGGCGTATTCGGCCATCATTAAACTTATGGAATTGATGGAGGCTTCCAACTCATTGCGATCCAGATTTTCCAATTGCAGGGTATCGCGAAAAATTACACGTTCGCCTTCGTCGTCAAGCACCAAAGCACCATGTACAATAGTACGGTTAATTTGTAAAAGGCGTTGAAGTATTTTGGCATCCACCTCTTGTAGCGAAAAAATAAATTGTTCCAGAATCAGAATATCATCTTCGCAATCTATCAGCAAATTACTAATTCCTTTGTCTTCGTCGGTAATCACTACCAAACTTTCTGCCTCATCTTCAGTTTGGAGAGTAAAGCCAAGGTCAAATAAATAGTTTTTAACTTTTTTAAAGTATTCTTCCATTTTTAAGTTTCTTTTTTGGTTAATATACTTACTGTAAATAAAATAATCAAACTTCAGAATTTCTATGTATTTTGAAAGGAATAGAATATCATTCATTCCTACTAAAATTTTTTTATTATTGTAGGCTGAAAAACACGGAATATGCAACTTTACGTTAACGATACGCCCGTAATTATTATAGAAAGGAATAGTTCAATTAATACCTCCGACTATGAATTGCGCGTAGATGTAAGCCAACTTGATGTTTTAAATATTAAGCTGAAAGACGATGTGCTGGTAACAGGCGCATCTGAAAAATATATCAAATCGTGCCTTGATGCATTCAGCAAACAAAAAGTAAAAAAACTGGATAGCATTACCTTTGCTGTGGAAGATGTGGACCTGGTAGTAAAATTTATCAAGAAACAGTTCAGGATAATTAAAGCGGCAGGTGGCCTGGTAGTGAAAGACGATAAAATTTTACTGATTTCCAGGTTAGGAAAGTGGGACCTCCCGAAGGGTAAAATTGAAAAAAACGAAAAAGCCAGGTCAGGCGCCAAAAGAGAGGTAGAGGAAGAATGTAACATCAAAGTGGAACTGGATGAGAAAATTTGCCATACCTGGCATACTTATACCAGAAATGGTAAAAAAATCTTAAAAAAAACCCAGTGGTATAAAATGTACAGCCTGGATGACGCCGCCATGACCCCACAGTTGGAAGAGAATATTACAGAAGTGAAATGGATGAGTGAAGAAGAAGTAATGCAGGCTTTATATAATTCTTATAATTCAATCCGGGAAGTAATTCGCACTTATTACAGCATACAGAAAACACTGGCGTAGCCAAGCGGAGAGTTAGATTTTATAAGGCAAAAATTCGTCTACATCGCCGCCATATTTATGCACTTCCCGAATAATGGATGAACTGATAGCGGCATACTTTGGCGAAGTAATTAAAAAAACAGTTTCCAATTCTGTATTCAAATACCGGTTCACCTGCGAGATGCTGTTTTCATACTCAAAATCGGTAGTATTGCGCAATCCCCTCAGCAAATATTTGGCATTATACTTTTTAGCTAACGAAGCGGTAAGCTCATTGTAAGTAATTACGTCCACTTTTTCGTTACCGGCAAATGACTGTTCAATCAGGGTTACCATCAATTCAATATCAAAATGCCGTTTTTTCTGGCTATTGTGGCCAATACTTATAATAATTTTATCAAACAAAGATAAACCTCGAAGTACAATATCTTCGTGCCCTTTGGTAAAAGGATCAAACGAACCGGGAAACAGGGCAATGCGTTTCATAATTAATTATTCGCATGCATAAATGTTATACGCATCGAAATACTGATAATCCTGCGCTTCGTCGAACATATAGGCGAACCGAAGATAAGCTGGTTTACCCCCGAATGATACATTTCGGACATAACGGTAAAGTTCTTCAAAATAAACTGAACTGGCCTGTGTATTTCCCCATACCAAAAGCTTGGCGGTTTCTTTGTTTATATCCAGTTCCTGCATGGTAGCCAGGGTGTATTTTACTATATCTTTTGGGCTTTTGTGCGCAAACCGATTGTAGTAAATAAAATTACCGCTTTGGGTAACTATGATACTAAAATGATTGGTGTCTAAGTGTATAAATACTTCTTTGTCGGGCGAATGATCTTTATGCCGCTGTATGCCCTCAATAAGCGCGCTTCCCTGATGCAGCACCTGCACCGAAAGAGTAGGATAAATAGACTGGATATGCGAAACAATTTTTTCTTCCGCGGCGAAAGCTGAAACCACATCCGACTGGGTATGCTTGTAATAGAAAAAACTATCCGTTTCGGGGTCAATGGTAGTACTCATTTTCAGATAATTCTCAATGTTATCTGACATAAAGATGGGCGCCGGCACCATAGTAAATTTCTGATTTTTGATGGCGAGCTTCACTGACTTCCAAAAACCAGCCATCAGTACATGATGCCCTTCAAAAAGCCTGAACAAAGCCTGATTGAGGTTATCAGGTGAATCGGTATTCTCAAGTTGATAATCTTCCAGTAACAAACATCTGGTTTCACGGGTATCGGTTACGCAAAACTTAAAATCTTCTCTTCCTACCAGTAATGACAAGTTATAATAAGCCAGGTCATCAATACTAAAATTAGGATCTTTAATTCGTTTTACGAGCTGATGATTAAAAGCAAATTCTTCCAAATCGGATGTATTTTAAAAGTTTGTGAGAAAGTTACCGGTATAATAAATTATACAAAAGCAAGACGTCAATGAAAAGCGATTGACGTCGTTTTTAAACCAGTAAATACCTGCTGGGAAGGCCTCTCAAACAAAAACAACACAAAACCAGTACCCAAACAATAACTATACTAAAAATAATGTGTTCTATTCCCAGTTACCGGCAATAGTAACTTCAGTCATAGAGCCTACCCGTAATGGGCCTTTAATAGGATTTTTTCCCTTTCTTGCCGGATTTATTGGAGTAGGATCTTCGGCCATGAACACATCCACATCCACATTTCCTTTTTTAATTTTATCGGCCTGAAGTACAAATTTCTTTTCCTTTCCTGGGGGAACAAAGGATAAATCTTCTAATTGAAATTTAGAATAGGCAGGATTCGAGAAAAGCGAGTCCCTTACAGGAACAGAACCTAATGTATCAATTTCAATAGATACACTGTCGGCACCATAATCCAGCGTAATAATTTTTTCTCTTCTTTCAGTAAGGTAAAATTTTCCTGTATCAATAAATGAAATTAATTTGTTCCAATCGCTGGTATACCTACCATTAGCAGCCTTAAAGCCTACCTCAGCATCTCTGATCAGCATGAGTTTATCGATAATAACACTTTCAATTCGAGCGATTCTTTCTTCTTCATCAAGCTTGAATTTAATGCTGTTTACCAGATAATAGCCGATACCGACGGCTGCTAAAACGAATACAATTGTTAAGATTTTGGTTAGTTTCATGGGTGTTTAGGTAATTTTTCCTGCAATTATAAACATTTTACAAAGTAAAACATAATGAAATAAAACGCCAATTTATGGATTATTTGAAGACTTCCTATATCGAGGTTTATAAAAAAACTGATTTTTTTTTCAGTTTCTTAATTTTATGCAAAGTAAACAGTTTTCTACGATGAATTAGTTTTTAAAATAGCCTTTCATAGCAAGTATTTCATTAGGATGCTTACAAAAACTTAATATATGGTGCAAATTATCTTTTTTTTCTTTTCTTATTTCCGCATTGCTCATAAACTTAACTTCATCGATAATCTGTTGCTGATCGTTCATTTCAGGGTCTTTTCCCTTTATTACCTGCCCGGCCTCAATGGCTACCGCGAAAAAAAGTTCGATGGCATGCAAAGGTGGTTCGTGAAATTCATACACAAACAAAAAATCTTTAACATGAATGTGGAGCCCGGTTTCTTCTCTGAACTCCCGGATAAGGCAGCTGGGAGCTGTTTCGCCAAAATTAAGGCCACCACCAGGGGGTAACCATACATATCCGTTGTTTCCCAAGCCCAGATGTTTTACCAACAGCAGACGCTTATTCTGAATACAGATACCACAAACACGAATACGTAATTTGTGACCATAAAACTGGTTAATGATCTCATGTCCAGCGTGGGTCATGGCGGGAAAATGTTAAACTCAAAAATTTATAGCTAGGTAAAAAGGGCAGGCTGCATGGATAAGTCAGTATACTGATCTCCGATTGTATCCAGAATTTCAGCAATATCAGTAACCGATTCGTTTTCTACCAGCTGGCCGCGGTAGGGTTTAATGCCCGGAATGCCCTTAAAATAATTGGTATAGTGGCGCCGCATTTCATAAATACCTTTGCGCTCGCCTTTCCACTTAACAGAAAAAGCAAGATGCGCTTTGGCAATCGCTACCCGTTCCTTAATAGTAGGCGGCAATAATTTTTCGCCAGTTGCCAGAAAATGTTTAATCTCATTAAAAATCCACGGATAGCCAATGGCTGCCCGCCCGATCATAATGCCATCAACGCCATATTTTTGCCGGTATGCTAGTGCCTTTTCCGGTGAATCGATATCGCCATTACCAAAAATAGGAATATGGATGTCAGGATGATTTTTTACATCCGCGATAGGGTGCCAGTTGGCTTCACCTTTATACATCTGCTTGCGCGTTCGGCCATGAATGGTAAGTGCCTGAATACCTACATCCTGTAACCGCTTGGCTACTTCCAGAATTTTAATGGTGTTTTCGTCCCAGCCCAACCGGGTTTTTACGGTTACAGGCAATTTTACATTATCTACAATTTCTTTGGTCATGGCCTGCATTTTGGGCAAATCCAGCAAAATACCAGCACCAGCTCCTTTGCAGGCTACTTTTTTTACCGGGCAACCATAGTTAATATCTATTATTTCGGGTCGGGCTTCTTCGGCAATAGCCGCGGCTTCGCGCATCGATTCAATTTTGTCGCCAAAAATCTGAATCCCAATGGGGCGTTCATAGTCGTAAATATCCAGTTTCTGAACGCTTTTGGCTGCATCTCTGATCAGCCCTTCAGCAGAAATAAACTCAGTATACATCAGGTCGGCCCCCTGTTGTTTGCATACCGCCCTGAAAGGCGGATCACTTACATCTTCCATAGGAGCCAGTAAAATTGGAAATTCCCCTAATTCCAGATTTGCTATTCGTACCAAATTAATTCGATTTAGTTTACTACCATACCACAATATACAGGCGCAAAGATAATACTGGGCGGCATGGAAAGAAATTAATAACCAAAGCATTTTGTTGCCCGGAATTTTCCTGGTTTTATTTCTTATTACCAATTTTAACTATTTGTGGCAAGGCGACCTTATCAGACGCAACTTTAACAAGTATGTAAAGGTTATTGTATTGTATTCGCAACATTTACTTATTTTAATCTATTTTAGCGGCATGAATAGTATTGAAACTGAATATCAGGTGGAAAAAAAGCGCGGTCCGGGTTCCTCCCTATTGTTTTTAGTATTTATGGTATTATGTGGCCTGTTTGTAGGGCAATTTGTAGGCGTGGTTGTCATTATGATGGTTTCCGGCCAGAGTATAGAGAGTTTAGCGCCGGTGCTAGCCGACCCTTTATCACAACCTGATGTCAAAAATTATTTGTTTATATTACAGGGAGTGAGTGTGGTTTTTGGTTTTATCCTAGCCCCGATTCTTCATCAGCTTATTATTGATAAAACACAGCCATCTACCCTGTTTCATACCAAAAACCTGAAATTGATTCCCATCCTGGTAGTAGGGTTCATTGCCCTGACCATGATGGTGGCCAATTCAGCCGTAATTGAATGGAACATGGCAGTTGATTATAGTTGGCTTTCTCCGGGTTTTGAAGAATGGGCCAAAGTGAAGGAAACGGAGTTGCGGGAACTTACTGAATTTCTCACCACCTTTGATAGTTTTGGTAGTTTTATAGCCGGATTTTTTATTATCGCTATCTTACCCGCTATTGGCGAAGAGTATGTATTCAGAGGGTTATTACAACCAAAGTTGCAGAATCTTACGGGTAACCATCATATGGCTATCTGGCTCACAGCTTTTATTTTTAGTGCCATACATCTGCAGTTTTATGGGTTTGTTCCCCGCATGCTACTAGGCGGATTATTCGGATATCTTTATTTTTGGTCGGGGAACTTATTGTATCCAATGATCGCTCATTTTGTCAACAATGGTTTTACCGTGCTGATGATGTATATGTTTCAGCAAAAAATGACTGATTTTGATGTTGACGCAACTGAAAGCGTGCCCACTACTACGGTACTTTTAACTTTATTGGTAGGCGTAGGGCTGGTAATTTATTTCAGAAATTTTTTCAGAAAACCAGTGATACAGGATGCTGGGTAATTGGCAAAAAGTTTACAGCACCTATTACAATTACCGGGCAGAAATTATTAAATCGGTGCTAGAAGATCAGGCCATCCAATCTGTAATCATCAACAAGCAGGATACTTCTTATCAGATTGGGCAGGTAGAAGTGTATGTAACGCCTGAAAATGTATTGAGTGCTATTAAAATTATTGAGGATGATATCCAATTTGAGTAAATACAATAATCTTACGCAACGTGTTATCGCGGCAATTTTTGGAATTGTGCTAATTGTTTTGGCGGTGTACATTAGCGAGTGGACTTACTTTGCCCTTTTCCTGTGCATCTGCATTTTAACGCAGCTTGAATTTTATAAGCTTTTGGGGTTAGATGGTATGCTGCCTTTAAAATATAATGGTGTAATGGTGGGCTGCCTGCTTTTCTGTATTAGTTTCCTGGTAGAAAAAGGATTGCTTCCTCATACGTATTATCTGCTGGTTTTCCCTGCTGTAGCCAGCATATTTTTTATTAAACTGTATAAAAAAGCCGACGCCAAACCTTTTACCAACATTGCCTATACCATTTGCGGAATATTTTACGTAGCGGTACCTTTTGCCATGCTCAATCTTACCGTTTTTTCCACTGGCGTTTATAGTTATCAAATTGCGCTTGGGTGCTTATTTCTTTTCTGGGCCAGCGACACAGGCGCTTATTTTTCTGGTGTGCGATTTGGGAAAACCCAGCTTTTCGCGCGTATTTCACCTAAAAAATCGTGGGAAGGCAGCATTGGCGGCGCTATTACCGCCCTAATTACCGCTTTAGTTTTATCTTATAATTATCACGATCTGCATCCCTGGCAGTGGCTGGTAGTGGGAGGTATTATTGTAATTACAGGTACGTATGGCGATTTGGTTGAATCCTTATTTAAGCGAGGCATTGCTATTAAAGATTCAGGCAAGGTTATTCCCGGTCATGGCGGGTTTCTGGATCGTTTCGATGGGCTTCTGCTTTCTTCACATTTTATCATGGTTTTTTTAAAATTCTTTTGATTTCCTTGTACATGCCCCAGTAAAGCAAGAATTTTGGATTATAATTTGTGGCTTGCAAGATTATGCGTGTTTTTCAAGTAAAAGCTTCTCAGAAATTTAATAAGTTAGCTCTCCATTTTTTATGTAAGCATTCCAGATACTTTTTCCTGAAAATATCTGTTGAATTATTAACATCAATAACCCAAAATTTTAAATATTTATGTCTTATTACGTTGAACCGGCTCCCATAAAGGATAAAGAAAATCCGTTCGAGTCTATGATGTCCCGATTCCATATAGCTTCGCAGGTGTTGGGCATAAACGAAGAAATCTATAGTGTATTAAAAAACCCGGTGAAACAGGTAATTGTATCACTGCCCATCACCATGGACGATGGTTCCATACAGGTTTTTGAGGGGTACCGGGTAATCCATTCTAATATTTTAGGCCCGTCCAAAGGTGGTATTCGCTACGATATGAATGTGAACCTTGATGAGGTAAAAGCGTTGGCCGCCTGGATGACCTGGAAATGCGCGGTGGTAGATATTCCTTATGGTGGTGCCAAAGGAGGTATCCGCTGTAATCCCCGGCAAATGTCGGCGGGCGAAATCGAACGCTTAACACGTGCGTATACCCAGGAAATGCTGCATATATTTGGCCCAGATCGCGATATTCCAGCTCCTGACATGGGAACCGGCCCCAGAGAAATGGCCTGGCTGATGGATGAATACTCGCGTGCGCAGGGAATGACGGTACACGCTGTGGTTACGGGAAAACCTTTGGTATTGGGCGGCTCACTGGGCCGTTCGGAAGCGACAGGCCGGGGCGTAATGGTTTCGGCTTTTGCCGCCATGGAAAAATTAAAAATTAATCCGTATGGCGCACGGTGTGCTGTACAGGGTTTTGGCAATGTGGGTTCCTATGCTGCCTTATTACTGGAAGAACGGGGTTGTAAAATAGTAGCTATTAGTGACATCACCGGAGCCTATTACAACGAAAAAGGTATTGATATCAAAGAAGCCTTAGCCTATCGCGATACCAATGGAGGTAATTTACTCGGCTACCGCGATGCTACTCGTATTAGTGGCACTGAACTGTTAACCCTGGATGTAGATGTGCTGGTGCCGGCTGCTATGGAAGACGTAATTACCATCCACAATGCCGATAATATTAAAGCCAGACTCATTGTAGAAGGTGCCAACGGCCCTACTTCCGCTAAAGCCGATGACATTATTAATGCAAAAGGAATTCTGGTTGTACCCGATATTCTGGCTAACGCAGGCGGGGTTACGGTATCTTATTTTGAGTGGGTACAAAACCGGCTTGGCTACAAATGGACCAGCGAACGGGTAAACAGAAGGTCGGACCGGGTAATGAAAGATGCTTTTGATAAAGTGTATCAAACTGCTATCCGGTATGAGGTATCGATGAGAATTGCTGCTTACATTGTAGCTATTGATAAGGTAGCGAACACCTATAAATACAGAGGAGGGTTTTAAAAAATCCTTCCTCTTATACTTTTTTGTTTCTACTTTTATATTTTAGCGAAAAATTCCTGATTCGCGCCCTAAATACCTCAAATGAAAATCCATAAGGAAGGCCGTATATTGTTACTTGTTTTGTTGGTTTTACTAGCCGGAATCAATGGAGTAATTTATTACTTTTTCCCCGACCGACTAACCCTGCAGGGGATTACTGTTATAATTAGCAGTATGCTCTATTTAGCGATTCTCCAATTCTTCAGAAGCCCCAGGATCCGAATTGCCAGTCATGAAAAGCACGTATTGGCACCTGCCGATGGAAAAGTGGTGGTGATTGAAAGGGTGAAGGAAACCGAATACTTTAAAGGCGAAAGAACTCAGATTTCCGTGTTCATGTCGCCGGTGAATGTTCATAGTAACCGAAACCCTGTTTCCGGTGTTATCAAATATTTTGAATACCATGCCGGCAAATACCTGGTTGCCTGGCATCCTAAATCCTCAGCTTTGAATGAACGCACCACCATTGTGGTAGAACGTCCGGATGGCATTGAAGTAATGATCCGCCAAATTGCAGGGGCACTGGCCCGACGCATTAAAATTTATGTAAAAGAAGGCGACGTGATTACGCAGGGAGAAGAATTTGGGTTCATTAAATTTGGTTCAAGGGTAGATGTGATTTTACCGGTTGAGGCCGAAGTAAAAGTTACCGTTGGCGATAAAACCAAAGCAGGCGTAACTGTACTGGCTGAGTTGCCCGAATTACAGTAATTGTGCGGGTTACCCTATTGAAATAATATTATTTTAGTAAAGAAAGGTCAGCAGTGGGAAGCCCGGAGGTCGAAGTTTTTCCCTTCCAACCGCTAGACGGTCCTGCTCCAACTTTGAGATTCCAGCCTTATTACAAATTATTCGATGTGTTCATAGAGTTCCTTCGCCTGTGTATGATAGGGGTGGTCAGCCTGAGAAAGAATGTCCTGTAACCGGGCTTTTAAATCGGCCATATCTTCAGCCTTCAGATAAGCCAATGCCAGATTCCAATCAGCCACTTCTACAAACAGGCTGTCGCCGTGCGTAATTACCTTTTTGAATGATTGTACCGCCTTCTCAGTTTGCCCGGTTGCCAGGGTAAGATACACCCAGATAAAAATCGACAGCAGGTTGATTGGGCTGGCCAACCAGGTACCTTTCCAAATAGGCAATGGCTTCTGTGTAGTTTCCACTGTTATAATAGGCCATGCCTTGTGATAATATTTCATTGGTTTCCGATGAGCGTGCGGCGGTAAGGTCCTCATAGGGTTTAAAATATTGGGCAAAAAGCTCTTGGTTTGTATAAGAAGCTGTATTTTGAAAAATAAGCCAGTAACCCAATGGAAGCAGCAACAACAACACTACAGCCGCCCAGACAAGGTATTTTTTGAGGGGAAAGACTTTCGCTTCAGCTTGTTTTTCCGATAACGTTAATGCTCTCTCCCAGCTTTGTACCTGATGGAGAAATTCGTCCTGACCATATTCATCAATGCCTGCTAAAATATTTTTGTATTCTGCTACTTTTCGCGCAAAGGTTTGATCCTTCTCCAGTTTTTCAACAAAAGCGCCTTCCTCTTCCTGCGAAAGCTTTCCTTCCAGGTACAGTTCAATTTGCGCTAGTTCTATTTCATCCTTCATCATAGTAATTGTTGTGTAGTATCAACTCAATTTGTTTTGTTCGCGCAATTTTTTCAGGCACAGATACTTCTTCTTCCAGGCTACCACCTCGTTTTTGTAACCCATCCGATGCGCGATGGCTTCCATAGAAAATTTTTGAAAATAAGCCATCAGCAAAACAGATTTACAAGGTTCTTCCATTTTTTCCAGCCATTGCTATACCTGTTGTTTTTGCTCATTTTCTTCTGTTTTTTCATAATAATTCAGCCCATCATCGGGTGTTTCATGTATTTCATCCAGGGAAGTTGACATTCGTGCTTTGCCTCTCAAATTATTTTTAAGTATGTTTTTACCAATACCGAACAGATACGTTTCCACAATGCTGTTCAATGTGCTGATCTTGCCATTTTTCACATTGAAATACAGTACAGAAAAAGCCTTCTGGTATATCTGGCAAGGTGATTATGCGAATGCTTTGGCGTACTACAACAAGCGTTTGGCATTGGCCGATCAGAAATTTACCGGTAAGCACTACCAAAAAGCCGTTTCACTGTATAAAACAGGTGCAGTATATGCCAAACAGCATAAATTTGACCAAGCACTACAGTATTACCAGCAGGCCATTGTTCAGTTAGTTCCTGATTTCAACACTAAAGATATTTTAACAAATCCGCCTTTGCATGCACCCGGATCGGAAAAAGAATTGCTGGAGGTGTTTTTATTAAAAGCAGAAGCCTTGCATGAAATATATAACCAGAACCCGAAGGAATCTTACTATTTATTAAGTGCTATAAACAATATGAAACTTTTACACAATTAGGGGTTAGCTTATTCCAGCGTTTGCTTGCGTCTGTCCTGTCATCTTTGAAAAACAAACCGCGACAATTGATCATTATTCCCGATTGCCCGCTGGGTTATCTGCCTTTCGACGTACTACTTACCCGGCAGGAAGAACCTCAAAACAAAAGCGTCAACTATGCCCAGTTACCTTATCTCCTGCGCGATTACCGGGTTCGGTACGAGTATTCAGCCACACTGCTGAAAGCACAGAAGGGAGAAGGATCCTCGGAAGCAGGGGTTTCCTATGCCGGATTCGCGCCTGTATATGAAGAAGAATTACTGGCGAAAAGTACCACCAATCGGAATATTCAGGGAAATTTTGGCAATCTGGTATACAATCAGGAGGAGGTTTCTTTTGCCAGAAATCTGCTCGGAGGAATTTCGTTTGAAGGCGAAACTGCTACCGAGCAGGCATTCAAGGAGCATGCCAGACAAAGCAACCTAATACACCTTGCTATGCATGCCTTTACCGACGATCAGAACCCGGAATATTCAGGAATGATTTTTACTGCTCAGCATTCGGAGGAAGACGACTTCTTATATGCCTATGAATTGTATAACATGCGCCTGCACGCCCAATTGGCTGTACTGAGTGCCTGTGAAACAGGTACGGGTACTTTGCCGGGGCGAAGGGATTCTCAGTCTGGGACGGGCTTTCAAATATGCGGGTTGTCCGAATGTAGCCATGAGCCTGTGGAAGGCAAATGACCAAACTACCGGAAAAATTATGCAGTCATTCTTCACAAATCTGAATGAGGGTTTGGAAAAAGACGAAGCCCTGCGACAGGCTAAGCTGGCATTTTTGTCTGACCCCGCCAGCCGACTGGTAGCGCATCCACATTTCTGGGTGCCTTTTGTGCTGGTAGGAAAGGATGAACCTATTATTATACATAGAAGTTGGGAAAGTAAGTTATTTTATTTTTTTATGGTAGTATTGATTTTAGCTGGCATACTATGGTTCTTCAGAAAAAAATACAGCAATTAACTACCTGAAAGTCTCATTTTTATATTAACCTATGTTCTCTTCCGCTGAATAATTATGAGTGTTTTTTTAAATTTTACCTACCAATAGTTAGTATAACAAATAAATTTGAACGTGCTTCGTTTTACTAATATATTTACCTACCTTTATAAAATACGTATACTAAAAGTTAGTATAACAAATAAACGGGATATGACTTTTTATCTTCAACTGGGAAAGGTGCCGGCCAAACGACATACCCAATTTAAAAAACCTGACGGAAGCTTTTATTATGAGCAACTTTTTGGTACGGAAGGATTCAGCGGAACCTCTTCTCTGCTTTACCATCTGCATCGGCCTACCATGGTAAAAGATATTCGGAGTTCAATAAATGTGAGTCCGAAAATTGCCGTGGAAAAAAATATGACAGCCCGGAAATTACTGGGGTTTAATATTCCTTCCAAACCCGATTTTCTGGAAAGTCGTACACCGCTGATGGTGAACAGCGATGTGCACATTGGTTTGGCAGCTCCGCGGCAATCAATGGCAGATTATTTTTACAAAAATGCCGAAGCCGACGAACTGCTCTTTATTCATCGCGGTTCGGGCACTTTGAAAACACTGCTGGGCAATATACCCTTTGAGTATGGCGATTACCTGATTATCCCTCGGGGGGTTATTTATCAGATAGAATTTGATACAGCCGACAACCGCCTTTTTTATCTGGAATCGTTCAGCCCCTTATACACACCAAAAAGATATCGAAATAGTTTTGGTCAGCTGCTGGAGCAGGCTCCGTATTGTGAACGCGATTTTAAGCTGCCACAATCGCTGGAAACCCATGATGAGCAGGGTGATTTTCTTATCAGGATAAAAAAACAGGGGCTTTTGCACCAGTTGGTCTATGCCAGCCATCCATTTGATGTGGTGGGCTGGGATGGATACAATTATCCCTATGGATTTTCTATTCATAATTTTGAACCAATTACCGGTCGCATTCATCAGCCGCCACCGGTACACCAAACCTTTGAAGGGCGAAACTTTGTGGTGTGCTCCTTCTGCCCGCGGTTGTACGATTATCATCCGCTATCGGTGCCGGCACCTTATAACCACAGCAACATCGATTCCGATGAAGTGCTGTATTATGTGGATGGCGATTTTATGAGCCGGAATGATATTGGCCCGGGCCACATATCGCTACATCCGGGCGGTATTCCGCATGGGCCGCATCCCGGCGCCATGGAAAGGAGCATTGGCAAAACCAAAACTGATGAACTGGCCCTGATGGTGGATCCTTTTCATCCGTTACAATTAACCGAAGAAGCCATGAAAATCGACGATGGCAAGTATTATCTCTCCTGGTTAGGACATTAATAATTTAAATTAAAGTGAAAATGGAAAATACAAAAGTCGCGGGAAAGCAAAGAGAACAAACGTCACCGGAAGGGGACTTTCTGCCCATCAACGGTACCGATTATATAGAAATGTATGTGGGGAACGCCAAACAGGCTGCTTACTTCTATAAAACTGCCTTTGGATTTCAATCGCTGGCGTATGCGGGTTTGTCTACCGGACTGAAAGACCGCGAGTCGTATGTGCTGGCTCAGGGCAAAATCCGATTGGTTTTAACCAGTCCTTTGCATGGCGATTCAGAGATTGCCGCGCATGTGAACAAACATGGCGACGGCGTAAAAGTTATTGCCCTGTGGGTAGACGATGCCAGAGAAGCGTATCAGATCACAACAGAAAGAGGCGCCCAGTCTTTTCAGAAACCTTATACAATAAAAGATGAACACGGCGAAGTAACTTGTTCGGGTATTCACAGCTATGGCGATACAGTGCATTTGTTTGTAGAAAGGAAAAATTATAAGGGGGTATTTTTGCCGAACTACCAACCCTGGCAAACCAGTTATAAGCCGGAAGCGGTAGGTTTTAAATACATCGACCACATGGTGGGCAATGTAGGCTGGGGCGAAATGAACAAATGGGTAAATTTTTATGCCCAGGTAATGGGTTTTTCCCAACTGGTGTCTTTCGACGATAAAGATATTTCTACCGACTACACCGCACTAATGAGTAAGGTAATGAGCAACGGCAATGGCCGAATTAAATTTCCCATTAATGAACCGGCTGAAGGGAAGAAAAAGTCGCAAATAGAAGAATACCTGGACTTTTATGGTGGCCCGGGTGTGCAGCATATCGCCATTGCCACTGATAATATTATTGAAACGGTAACCGCTTTGCAGAACCGGGGGATCGATTTCCTTCAGGTGCCTGATACCTATTACGCCGATTTGTTGGACCGTGTGGGTCATATCGATGAAGACCTGGCGCCTTTGCGGCAACTGGGTATTCTGGTAGACCGCGACGACGAAGGCTATCTGTTACAGATATTCACCAAACCCTTAGGACCGCGCCCTACTATATTTTTTGAGATCATTCAGCGAAAAGGCGCGAAATCGTTTGGAAAAGGAAATTTTAAAGCCTTATTTGAAGCCATTGAGCGAGAGCAGGAATTGCGGGGTACACTTTAGTATTTCATCTCCTTAACCGATTACATTGGCGCTTAAACATTCAAATCTCAAAGCTTACGGGTATTTGCTGGAAAGAACACAGCGAAAAATCAGGCAATATTTCCAGAAAGAACTGTTGTCCAGAAAAACGGACGTCACCGTTAACCAGTGGATTATCCTGGACCGATTGAACCGAAACGATGGCCTGAGCCAGAATGAAATCGCCGACACCACGCTGAAAGACGCTCCCACGGTTACCCGCATTATCGATCTGCTGGTAAAAAAGAAACTGGTTACCCGGGTAGTGGATAATGGCGACCGGCGGCGCTTTAATATTTTGCTTACCAAAGCTGGAAAACAGAAAGTGGAAGAGGTTACTCCAATAGTAATGGAAATGAGAAAAAAAGGCTGGGAATCGCTTACCGATGAAGATTATACTACCATGATGCGGATTCTGGATACCATTTATAAAAACTTCAGTCAGTAATCTAAAGAAAACATCATGCTCACTTCCTGGATTGACATCAAACCGGATTCCGATTTTTCTATTTATAATTTGCCCTATGGAGTTTTTAAAAAAAGTAGTGAAAATCCCAGGGTAGGCGTAGCTATTGGCAATTACGTGCTGGACTTGTATGCAGTGGGCGCACTGGGTTTTTTTCAGGATATAGCCTTAGACATTTCTGCTTTCCAACAAAGGTATCTGAATGATTTTATGCGCCTGGGCAAACCTGTCTGGAAACAGGTTCGTCAGAAACTAATACAGTTGCTGGATATAAACAACGAAATGTTACAACCCTATGCCAGCCAAGTACTGGTACCCATTTCAGAAGTAACCATGCAATTGCCGGTACAGGTTGGTGATTATACTGATTTTTATTCCAGCGAGGAACACGCTACCCATGTGGGCACCATGTTTCGTGGTGCTGAAAACGCCTTGATGCCCAATTGGAAACACCTGCCCGTTGCCTACCATGGCCGGGCTTCTTCTATAGCAGTTTCAGGTACCAATATACATCGCCCGAAAGGACAAATTAAACCGGATGATGCCATATCCCCTGTTTTTGCTCCAACCCAGGCCCTTGATTTTGAATTAGAAATGGCATTTGTAATTGGAAAGGAAACGGCATTGGGACAAACCATCACTACCCAGGAAGCAGAGAATTATATTTTTGGCTATTGCCTGTTCAACGACTGGTCGGCCCGGGATATACAAAAATGGGAATATGTGCCGTTGGGTCCGTTTTTGGGTAAAAATTTCGGCTCTTCTATGTCTCCCTGGATTGTTCCGCTGGAAGCGCTGGAACCGTTCCGCGTACAAGGCCCCGAACAAAAACCATCTGTTTTGCCTTATCTGCAATATACAGGGCAACGCAACTTTGACCTTACCTTAGAAGTAGCCATTCAACCACAGGGAAAAAAGGAAACGATTGTTACCCAGTCTAATTCGAAATATCTGTATTGGAACAGCGGTCAGCAATTGGCGCACCATACCAGCAACGGCTGTAATATTAAAGCAGGTGACGTGATGGCTTCAGGCACCATCAGTGGAAAGTCACCTGAATCGTTTGGTTCTATGCTGGAACTCACCTGGGGTGGGAAAAACGCGGTTCAATTGGAAGATGGATCAATGCGCACATACCTGGAAGATTACGATACCGTAATAATAAGAGGCTATGGCGAAAGAAACGGGACACGGGTAGGTTTTGGAGAAGTGAGCGGAAAAATACTACCGGCAAGTTAAGTTTAATTTTTAGTGGGATGGCCTGGAAATTTAGCGGGGGTGCGAAGGATTTGTGCGGGGAAGCATAGGATGCCCCGCATTGAATTTCCAAGACTTTTTTGGCGGTCGGCCGGAATTCTAAGATAAAAGCAAGTGATAAACATATAATTTTTTCAAGTTTTTTTCTAAACGATTTTCACTGACTAATTACTTCAGACGACTATCGCCCTTCGGTTGGTGTTTCCCTTTGGGGGCAAAACCCTAAAGTTTTGCCCCCTAAGGGAAAGATGTTTTACACTTATGCCCTAAGCAACTTGTCCATACTGTTTGATGAGTACATACTCAGTGCCTCGGTTCACTGTAGCAAACACACGGTTGATAAGTTTGGCTTTGACCGCATTTAAGGCAGACATTTTAGCTTTTTCCCGGCGGGGAACCGCTTCCTTGAGTTTGCGCTGATAATAGCCTCTGAGTTCTGGGTCATACCGCACAGCCGAACTAGCACAGTTGCTCAATAATGCCTTCATTTTTCGGTTAGCTAACGGACTTACCGCCGGAATTCTAAGATAAAAACAAGGTATATAGATATAATTTTTTAAAGTTCTTTGTTTTAACGTATGCTGCTTAATTGTATTTATTGAGCTGCGTTACTGCTGACTATTTCGTAGCGGCTACCGCCCTTCGGTTGCTGTTTCATTTTTAACCACAAAAGCAAGCTTTTGCAATTAAAAACGAAAGATGGTTAGGCAGCTTGTCCATACTGCTGGATGACTACATATTCGGTTCCCCGGTTAACAGTAGCAAACACCCGGTTGATAAGTTTAGCCCTGACGGCATTCAATGCGGACATCTTTGCTTTTCCCTGTTTGACTTTGCGCTGATAATATTGTTTCAACTCTGGGTCATGCTGTACGGCAGCACTGGCACAGTTGCTCAGTAGTGCTTTCATCTTTCTATTAGCTAGTGGGCTAACCCTAGTTTTTCCTTTTATGCTGCTGCCAGAACTGTATTCAAAGGGTGCCACCCCCGCATAGCAAGCAAACTGTCTGCCGTTGTTGAAAGCTGTAAAGTCTTGGGTATAAATCAGAAAAGCTACCGCGGTAATCATCCCGATACCTACCACCGAAGTGATTAAGCGAAAGTGCTTTTGTATCTGTTCGTCCTCCTTTAAGGTAGCTTCCATTTGTTTATCGGTTTGAGCAATTCGCTCTTTTACGAGCTTTAACTGCTTCTCTGATTGTTTGATAATGAAGTTGTTGTCTACTAAAGGAGCAGTATCTTTTAGATCAGCGATGGTTTGCTTCAGACTTACTTTAGTTTTTGTGAGCCTATCACGGAAGGCCATCAAGTTTTTGAGCTTCAGTAGGCAAGCTGAGGGTAATTGCATAGATTTTAGGGTACGCTGGTGCAAACAGGCAAACTCAGCGATACGTCGCGCATCCACTCGGTCGTTCTTTCCTCTAGTAATTCCTAAAGACTTTTTCAGATGCAAAGGGCTGACCAATGTATAAGATAGTCCTTGATCTTGTAAAAAACAGCATAGTGCTAGGGTATAAGAACCCGTATGCTCCATGCAAAAGAAACTGTTAATACCATCTACTTTCTGCTTTTTCAACCATGCGAGCAATTGTTTGAAACCTGCCGTAGTATTGGCAAATTGCTGGTGAGTAAACTGATTTGGGTTATCTTGGTAACAGAAGACAACATCCAGAGTAGCTTTAGAGACATCAATACCGATAAACCAATTGAACTTCATAACTTTGTTGTTCAAAACGCATGTATTACAATCCCTCAGTTTCCCTGTATAATTCCGCAATGGGTATGGTGATATTGACAGAACGTAGCATAACTTCAGCATCTTCACCTTCAAACCAGTCCATCTTCCATTCTTCACCTATTGAGTTTCTGTAACGGGTCTCGACAGTAAAGCTATGTTGCTCGACTAATACATATTCCCTCAGAGAAGGAATTTTACTATAGTATCGAAACTTGGCTCCACGATCGTAATCCGCTGTACTATCAGATAGTACCTCCACCAATAAAATAGGATTGGTTAATGCCTGCATATCTTTTTCTGACCTCTCAAAGGGTCGACAGACCACTGATACATCCGGATAGAGAGATTTATTTAGTGAAGCAATATAAAACTTTGTATCACTGGTAAACGCGGTACATCCTTTTCCTCTCAGGGCACTAGTAAGCAGGTAAATCATGCTGCCCGCTATAGCGCTATGTTTGGGATCACCTCCCGCCATCGCGAACACTTCACCATTGTGATACTCATACCGCAAGTTGTCTTCCTTTTCCAATTGATTGTACTCAGCTAAAGATAATTGTTTTTTTACAGCACGTTCCCTCATTAGTTTATTATAAGTCTTTCTATAAAGCAAATCGTTGGCAATTAACTTCTTTCTACCGCTAGTATTATTGTCAACTTAGCATGGCACTATCCGTGGTGGTTATGTGTAAATATAACTACCCTGCACCTATTTTTCAAACAGTATGCAACCTAAGATTGGGTGCTAAAGGTTTACGGAGCTTACCACTTACTAGTGATTCAAACTATTTTCTCTGCGTGGTCTATTCACTCATGCCTGAGCGTCTTAGCCTAATTCAGGATAGCCACTTTGTAATCTGATAGCCTATAGTAAGTAATGCAAAAAGCGCGACGATGAACAAAGCAGCCTGTAAGTTTTTAACCCTGAGCTTGGATTCAGTTTTCACTACTCCCTTCTCAATGATTCCACCGGATTAGCACTAGCCGAAGCATACGTCCGATAACTCACTGTCAACAGTGAAATCACAATTAAAATTAAACCAGGAATTAGAAAGAGGTTAAAGCCAATGCCGACTTTATAGGCATAATTTTCCAGCCAGGCATTTCCCCCTACAAAAATGGCTGGAACGGGCAGCGTAATGGCAATAAACAGCAGGATCATGTATTCCCAAGACAGCAAAACCATCAGGTGGCCCACACCCGCCCCGAAAACTTTTCTAATCCCAATTTCCTTAATTCTCAAAGTAGCAGAATACGAAACCAAGGCGAAAAGCCCTAAACAAGCAATGAAGATAGCCAGGATTGAAAAGGCAGTGAACAGGTTTCTGAATTGGAGATCAGACTGATACTGCTGATTGAATTCATCATCCAGAAAGAAATAATGAAATGGATCGTCGGGATAAACTGTATGATAGGCAGACTTAATATGAGCAATGCTTTCCTGAATATTATGCATATTCATTTTGATGTAAAAATAAGCACCATAATAATTATCAAGCGTAAACAGCACAGGCAAATTAGCATCTTTCAAAGAACTCCAATGCATATTTTTTACCACTCCCAGTATATTTAGTGTATCACCAAAGACAAGGAGTTGCTCGCTCAATGCTTCTTCCGGCGAACCTAATCCAAATGTTTTGATGGCTTCTTCATTAATGATTAACCACTCATAATTGGATATTTCGTTCGGTAACCTTCCCTTTGCTATGAACTCTAAATCATAGGTATTGATGAAATAATTATCTATAAAAATCACATATCCATCTTTAATTGCAGTTTCAGGCTCCCCCAATTTCCGGATACGCGTACTCCCCATATATCCTTTACCCGGTATGTGACTTGTACCAGATATGGCTGAAATTGCATGATGATAAAGGACTTCGGTCTTGAAAGTTTGAAATAAGGATTCCAGGGCTGGTCTTTGTGTTTCTAAAATTACTCGGGGACCATTCACTACCATAATTTTTTCCATATCAAAACCCAAATCCTGATTCTTCATAAAGGTGATTTGCTGATACACCAGATAGGTGCCTGAGATGAGTAATACCGACATTAGGAATTGAAACACAATCAGACCTCTACGCAAACTGAATCCTCTCTTGGGGGTTATGAAGGCTGACTTGAGCACGCTGACCGGATTGAAAGAAGATAACACAAAGGCCGGATAAAGGCCGGAAAGTATGGCTATTGACAGGCAAAGTTTTCAAAAAATATTTAGTGGCTATATGTTCAGTAATGACAATACTGTGCTTTTCGTTCAGTGCCGTATTTCGGTCGCCATAGATCAAGGGAAAGTCAAACATATGCAAGAAGCCCCTGTCCACGTACCAAATCTCATTTTCCAGAAACCCCGCATGGCTCTCAGGGTTAATAATAACAGGCCCTTCGGCCTTCGTACGGATTCGAAAAAAATCTTTGGTCTCAGGAATACTTTCTTCTCCACGGGGGCCAAGTCCATAGGTAGTATAAACTCCCGTCCCCCGATTTTCCCCATTTCTGATCGTGGTTTGCGTAAGGCGGTAAATATTTTGCGCATCTGCATGAAACCGATCATAGCTCAACTCAAAATGAACGTATTGATAAATCAACACACAAACGCCCATTCCCACCGCCAGGCCCAGAATGTTGATGGTAGAATAAAACTTATGCCTGAGCAGAATGCGGGTGCTGATTTTGAAGTAGCTTCTAAACATGGCAGGATTGGTTGGTGAATATTGTGAGAAAGAGCGCATCAGGCTGGGACGAAACAAACTAAGCACCTGCAACAGATATTCCCATTGCGCCCTGCGGCTTCCCAGCACTAAGTTACGTTAGTAGATCTCTTCCATATCTCCTAATATTTCTGAATAGTAGTCAGGATGGCAAAACCATTGGAATAGGCGTTGAGCGACACGTTTGATCATGAGATCTTAAAGTCAAGGGCGAGTTTGGGAATGGAGTCCCAGAGTTGCATCCGAATATCCCGGCTTTGTTGCAGGGCTAGTTTCCCGAATGCCGTAATGGTGTAATAGCACTTGGGTTTACCACCCCGCTGTGCGTTCGCTTCGCCAATCCTGGATTCCAGGTATCCCTTTTTTTCCATTCTTTTCAAAGCCGACTGCAAAGCGCCTACACTTACTTTTCGATGCGCTTTTTCTTCAATGGCATCCTTAATCGCTACGCCATACGCCTCATTGTACAGCACCCCTACGGTTAATAAAACGATTTCTTCAAATTCGCCTAATGCATAGTTTTTCATTCAATTTCCTGTTTGTAGTATTGCAAACAAGGAAAAATAAGTTTAATTTCCTAATGGTAGTATTGCTTTTTATCAAAATATCTACACAGTTATCATATAGGCTGATTCATATACTATTTTAATCTTTATGGCTACCCCAGCTGGAAACATGAAATTATGTATACATTTCCCTTTATAAACCACCTGCACTTGGTGAGTCAAAAAAAAAAGCGGGTATAAAACCCGCCTTGCTTATTCCGCTCCGGTGATTTCCTTGATAAACTGCGCTTCTTCAGGGCGATAGGGCGTGCCATCGGCTCTGAACACATCGTGGAACCATACGGGCGGTTCTTTGTCATACGCTTTCTGCCACGAATCCCAAGGATATATGGTA
>JBGTIS010000306.1:0-30330 GCA_041745535.1 Cyclobacteriaceae bacterium
TGTCGCCGGAAGAATGGGTCAGGCAGCACCTTGTGCATTATTTAATAAATTACCTCTCCTACTCAAAATCATTAATAAAGGTAGAAACCGGATTGCGGTACAATCAACTGGCCAAAAGGTCTGATATTCTAATTTATAGTCGAAGTGCCACCCCATATATGATTATCGAGTGCAAAGCGCCTGATGTAAAAATTACCCAGCGTGCTTTTGAGCAGGCCGCCCTTTACAACAAAACCATCAAAGCAGGCTACCTGGCCATTTCCAACGGATTAAACCATTACTGCTGCAAAATTAATCATGCAACCGGCAGCTATGATTTTGTTAAAAAGATTCCTGCTTTTCAGGAAATACAGCCTAATTCAGAAAATCTGTCACAGCCGTAAAAGGCAGATCAAAAGCTTCCGCCACACCTTTGTACACCACTTTACCATTAATAATATTCAAACCTAGTTCCAGGGCTTTGTTTTCTTCACAGGCTTTTTTCCAGCCTTTATTGGCAAGCTGAGCCGCATAGGGCAAAGTAGCATTGGTAAGGGCTAGCGTTGAAGTATAAGGAACCGCTCCCGGCATGTTCGCCACGCAATAATGTACCACCTCATCAATAATGAAAGTTGGGTTTTCGTGTGTGGTGGGTTTACAGGTTTCGATGCAACCGCCCTGGTCAACTGCCACATCTACCAGTACCGTACCCGGCCGCATTTCCTTGAGCATACCGCGGGTAATGAGTTTAGGGGTTTTAGCGCCCGGAATTAATATAGCACCTATAATGAGGTCATGGTTTCTGATCAGTTCTCTGATGTTGAACTCACTGGACATCAAAGTACTCACATTCGCAGGCATAATATCCGCCAGGTGTCTGAGTCGGTTTAAATTGGTATCCATAATGGTAACATCGGCACCTAAACCAGCAGCCATCTTGGCAGCTTGTGTACCTACAATACCTCCGCCTAAAATTAATACTTTAGCGGGCATTACTCCTGGAACGCCACCTAATAACACGCCCCTACCCTTCAAAGGTTTTTCCAGATATTTGGCTCCCTGCTGAACGGCCATTCTACCCGCGACTTCCGACATGGGAACCAGCAAAGGCAAGCTGCGATCGGGAAGTTCAACCGTTTCGTAGGCCAGGCAAACAGCCTCACTTTTTATCATAGCGTGGGTAAGTGGTTCGCTGGACGCGAAATGAAAATATGTAAATACCAGTTGGTTTTTACGAATTAAAGCATATTCTGACTCAATGGGTTCTTTTACTTTTACAACCATTTCAGCCTGCCGGTATACAGTTTCTATATCAGGTAAAATTTCAGCGCCAGCTTCCATATATTGTTCATCGGAAAAACCACTACCTTCACCGGCGGTATGCTGAATTTTTACTGTATGCCCCAGCTTGGTTAGCTCTTTGGCACCACCCGGAGTTAGTCCTACCCGGTTCTCATTATTCTTTATTTCTTTCGGAACGCCAATTATCATATAATCCTCGATATTTGTTTATTCAAATGTGGGGCAAATATAAGAGATAAGGACATAATAAGTTGCTTTTTACCTCCATAAACCCCGCCCAGGCTAAAAAAGAATCCAGATTCAGGATACAAATATTTCTTAAAAACTTTGAATTGTTGTTTTTATAAATTAGAACCACAATATTGTAGGCTGAATGATGATTTTTTAGAATTAACCACTAAATACCATAATAGTTATCACTATGGCCGAAACCGAAAAAAAGCAAAAATTAAGAAGTCAGGAATGGTTTGGAAAAACCGATAAAATGGGATTCATTTACCGGAGTTGGATGCGCAACCAGGGCTTACCCGACCATTTATTCGATGGCAGACCTGTGATTGGCATTTGTAATACCTGGTCGGAACTTACCCCTTGCAATGCCCATTTTAGGGAAATTGCTGAACATGTAAAGCGGGGTGTTTTCGAAGCGGGCGGCTTTCCTTTGGAGTTTCCGGTAATGTCGCTGGGCGAAACCCTGCTGAAACCTACGGCCATGCTGTTCAGAAACCTGGCCAGTATGGACACGGAAGAATCAATTCGTGGTAATCCGATTGATGGGGTTATTCTGCTGGCTGGTTGCGACAAAACCACGCCTTCTACCCTGATGGGTGCCTGCAGTGTTGATTTACCCACCATTGTAGTATCGGGTGGCCCCATGCTGAATGGAAAATTTCAGGGACGTGACATTGGATCAGGTACCGATGTATGGAAGTTTACCGACGACCTCCGCTCCGGAAAAATGACCACTGCCGATTATTATTTTGCCGAAAGTTGTATGTCTCGAAGTCGGGGGCACTGCATGACCATGGGTACAGCCTCTACCATGGCCTGTATGGTAGAAGCCCTGGGTATGGGTATGTTTGGCAACGCAGCCATTCCGGCTGTAGATGCCCGACGTAAAGTACTGGCTCATAATGCAGGCAGCAGGATTGTTCAAATGGTAAAGGAAGACCTGAAAATCTCTAAAATTTTAACCCGCGAGGCTTTTGAAAATGCCATCATGGTAAATGCGGCCATTGGTGGTTCTACCAATGCCATTATCCATTTACTGGCCATTGCTGGCCGTATTGGCGTTGAACTTGAGTTAGATGATTTCGACAAAATTGGCAGCCATGTTCCGCTACTGGTAAACCTGATGCCTTCTGGCAAATTTCTGATGGAAGACTTTTTCTATGCCGGCGGCCTGCCCGCTGTAATTAGGGAACTGGAACAGATGATCCATAAAAATGCCTTAACCGTTTCTGGTAAAACCATCTGGGAAAACAACGCGGATGCTTTTTGTTTCAACCGCGACGTAATTGCCAGTATCGAAAAACCCTTGCAGGAAAAAGCGGGAATCGCTGTTTTAAAAGGGAATTTGTGTGAAAATGGTGCGGTTATCAAACCATCTGCCGCTACCCGAAAGCTGATGAAGCACCGAGGCAAAGCGGTAGTTTTTGAAAATATTGAGGATTATCATGAAAAAATAGATGACCCTGATCTGGAGGTGGACGAAAACTCTATTTTAGTTTTAAAAGAAGTTGGTCCCAGAGGTTACCCCGGCATGCCGGAAGTGGGTAACATGGGATTGCCCAAGAAAGTGCTGGAAAAAGGAGTGCTGGATATGATCAGAATATCGGATGGCCGGATGAGTGGCACCGCTTTTGGAACGGTAGTGCTGCACGTATCACCTGAATCTGCCATTGGTGGTACCCTGGCGCTGGTAAAAAATGGCGACATGATTGAACTGGACGTGGAAAACCGCAAATTATTTCTGGATATTTCAGACCGGGAGTTAGAAGATCGCCGTAAAAACTGGCAGCCGCAGCCTCCTTTATCCGACCGCGGATATGTGGGTATGTATATTAAACATGTGCAGCAATCACATTTAGGAGCAGATTTGGACTTTTTGAGGGGCCAATCAGGCAGTGAAGTAAAAAGAGATTCTCACTAAAATTGTAAATGATTTTTAAAATGCTAATTGAAGATTAACTCTTGCCAATACCTTGTATCTTAATTTAGGTAGTTGTTTGTTGTAAAAAAGCATCTACTACCTAAATTTCTTTCTCTCCGGCAAGTTAAGTGTCGTACGCTACCGTTAGTTTTTCCGAGTTTCTTACCTAAATAACTAGTTTTCAGAAAAATAATAGAAATTATTATTTGGTGTTTCCTTTTTTATCTTTATAACCAAGAATGTTGCTGTAGCTTTTACGTTTATGGAACTCTTCCTGTAATTACTAAAAAACATACTCAGGTAAGGTTAATCAATCCTATGCTAAAGTAGAAGTTGCTGCCTCATGCTACTTTTGCGAAAGCACATGACTCTCATTTTTTAACCTTTCTTTTTATGAAAAGAAAATACCTGTGGATTTCTCTGATTCTACAATTTTTTCTGATTGCGAATTATTACAATAGCCAGGCCCAACAAGTAAATGATTCGCGACCTGATGTTTCATTAGATGAACTTCTCAACTTAAAAGCTACCGAAGAAGGCAGCGATTTGCAGAAAATGCTGAATGAAAAGGTTACCGCATCTTCAAAAAAAGCTCTTTCCTTAAGAGAAACTCCCGGAATTGTTTCTATCATTACCAAAGAAGAAATAAAAAATCTGGGTGCCCGTGACCTGGTTGATATGCTCAAACTTGTTCCGGGTTTTGATTTTGCCACCGATGTTGAATTTATTATTGGAGTAGGTTTGCGGGGCAACTGGGCCAATGAAGGAAAAGTGCTGCTTATGGTAGATGGGCAGGATTACAATGAGATTTTATACCAGACTTTGATTTTTGGAAATAAATTTCCGGTAGACCAGATTGAAAAAATTGAAATCATTCGCGGACCAGGTTCCTCTATTTATGGCGGAACGGCAGAGTATGGCGTAATCAATATTATTACCAAAGGTGGAAATGGGTTCCAGGGTGTATCAGTTTCCGGATCATATGGCTTTTTACCCAATTCTTATGGCCGGCGCAATCTGGGGATAACCTTTGGAAAATCATTTACTGAGGATTTTTCGCTGGACATTTCCTTATTCAAAAGCGAAGCCATTAAGAGTGACCAGCCCTTTCAGGATTTGTACAACGAAAATGATCCGGTAGATCTTACAGATTATTCAAATACCAATGCTACCAACATCAATGTAGGTTTAAAGTATAAAAACACGAAAATTCGCGCTATTTATGATGGTTATGAAAATTTTAATCCTAATTTTCGTGTCGATTTTAATAACTATTTCCTATCTGCACAACATACTTTTAAGGTAAATAAAAAGTTTACCCTTACCCCTACTTTTAATTATTCGCACCAAATACCCTGGCAGTACACGGTATTGCAAACAGGCGAACCTGATTACAAAGTAAAAGCTGAAAGAACAAAAGCCAATGTGACAGGTTCATACGATTTTACCCGCAAAATTAATCTGATTGCTGGAACTGAGGTATTTTTTGATAAAGCAAAATCGCTGCTGGATGATGAAAATTTTGGTGAAGGAATTACTAATGTCAATTATGCCAATACTTCTTTTTTTAGTCAGGCTTTGTTAAAATATTATTTTGCCAATGTTACCCTGGGCTTCCGATACGACAAACACAGCGCGTTTGGTGCTGCCTTTGTACCAAGACTTGCTGTTACCAAAAGATTCAACAAATTTCATTTTAAAGCGCTTTACAGTCAATCGTACCGTGCCCCGGGCATCGAGAATATAAATTTAAACAGTAATATTCTGCCCGAACGCTCTCATATTTCAGAGTTGGAATTGGGATATCAGTTTACTCCTGAAATGATTCTGGCAGTAAACGTGTATAAAATTAATACCAAGGATGTAATTATTTATAGCTATGTTGACTTAGACGATGGGAATTATTTGGAAGAATACGCCAACTTTGATAAATCGGGTACTAGCGGAATTGAGGTGGTTTATAAGATTAAACAAGCAAGGTGGAACGCCAATCTGACTTATTCATTCTATCAAGCTAACAAAAACAATACAGTAGATACCTATATGGTTGAGCCAAACCCGAATCTGTTTGTCGCTTTTCCAGGCCATAAATTTACATCCAGTGCCAGCTTTGAAATACTGCACGGTCTACGGCTGAATCCTTCCTTAGTTTACGAAACTGAAAGGTATGGTTATAACCAGATTAACGAAGAAGAAATCCCGGTACTGAGCCGATTTGCGCCTTATACCCTAGTTAACCTGTTCGTTAATTATGATTTACCTTGTGTGGAAGGCCTTACTACAGGTATTGGAGCTTATGATTTGCTGAATGAAAAAGAACCAGTATTACAGGCTTACAATGGCGACTACGCGCCTGTATCCGGACGAAGCAGGGAGTTCCTTTTGAAACTATCGTATCAAATTCCATTTAAGGGTAATTGAGTGATTTTTGTAAACTGAACACAATTCAGCAAATAATATCGGTACTACTTTATCATCAATGCGACATCATTTTAATTTAGAATAATGAATAAAAATTTTTTCTATATCTTTTCGGTGGCTTTGGCTTTATTAAGTTTTGGCCCGTGCCAGCTGGGTACTGCCCAGATTTCAAACTACAAGGCATACTCAATTTTTATTTACAGTTTTTCAAAATATGTGCATTGGCCACCAGAAGCTAATAATAAAGAATTTAAAATCGCCGTAGTTGGTAAATCTCAGGTTTTTGATGAACTCTCAACCATGGCACAAACAAAAAACAGGGAAGGACAAAAAATTGTAGTTACCCAGGTTAACGATGCCGAAGATATAGATTTCGCGCACATTGTTTACATCACTGAAGGTAAAAGCAGTACTTTGGCAGGCATATTGGCCAAAACTTCTACTACACCTGTGCTTGTAATTACAGAAAGAGACGGGTTAATAAAAAAAGGCGCGGGAATAAGCTTTCTCATTACAGAGGAAAATTCGCTTCGATTTGAATTAAATGAAGAGGCTATCGCCAAACGTAACCTTAAAGTTGCAAAAAATTTACAAACCCTTGCCTATAAGGAATAGGTTTCAGCCTATTTTATATCAGCCCCTACCCTAATCAGGTAAATTTCAATCGTTTCTTTTCTCTTCTATTAGTCAACACGCCTCAGGTGACTGAATTCCGTTATTTATTTGCCATTTTCAGTAAGTTTAGCCTAACTTAGTAACTTGCCAAAATTATTCTGAGTTAATTTTCTTTCTTAACCTGTTATTTAACTTTTTAAATCGCGGGATTAGCGGTGTTTATCAATAACCCATGCTTGATTGGCGCGACCAGAGTAATTTGTATTATTGTACCAAAAGCTTCATGCTTTATTATTATTAAAATGCAGGAAACCACATTAGAAAACCTTAGAAATCAGATAGATTCCATTGATGATCAACTTATTACCTTGTTAAACCAACGCATGGAAGTTGTAAAGCAGGTAGGCGAATTAAAACGGTCGTCAAAAACTATTATCTATCGTCCGGAACGCGAAAAAGCTATATTAGACCGGTTAAAATCCAGAAATAAAGGGTTGCTGGATGAACGGGCCATTGAAGCCATATTTCTGGAAATATTCGCGGTAAGCAGAAACCTGGAACTTCCCGAACGCATTGCTTATTTGGGTCCAACCGGTAGTTTTTCGCATCAGGCCGCGGAAAGCCGGTTTGGTGCTTTAAGCGAATACATGCCCATTGGCTCCATTAAAATGATTTTTGAAGCTGTTGACAATGGTATGGCGCGTTTCGGTGTTGTTCCCATAGAAAATAACCAGGAAGGAACAGTTCCGGAAACAGTAGACTGCCTGGCAAAATATGACCTGGAGATTGTAGCGGAAATCCCCATGGCCATACATTTTGCATTTGGCAGCATCACCAACCATTTGCATGATATTAAAAGAATTTTTTCAAAAGACATTGCCTTTCGACAGTGCGGTAAATTTATTGAGGAAGTAATTAGTAATCCGGATGTGGAATTAATCCCGGTTGATTCTACCTCAAAAGCAGCAAAACTGGCTGTTGAATCGCCTGACAGTGCCGCTATTTGTTCCAAAATCGCTGCCCAGGATTATGGATTACCCATTTTATTTGACAACATTGAAGATTCAGGAAATAACCAGACCCGGTTTGTTATTATTAGTAAAGGAATTGTAAATCAGCCCAGTGGAAAGGACAAAACCTCTATTCTCGCCCGTATTCCCCATACTGATGAACCTGGAAGTCTTTTCAACTTCTTACAGGCATTTAATAACGAAAATATCAATCTTACTAAAATTGAAAGTCGCCCCGCGAAAAAAGGGAAAACATTTAAATACTGGTTTTTAATCGATTTTGAAGGTCATTTCCAGGATGAAAATGCCCAGCGGGTTTTAAGCCAGTACAAGAAGGAAATTAAATGGCTGGGAAGCTACGTACGCCTTTGCTAATTTTCTATATTACCAAATAATCTACTGAACAAATGAATATTCAGCATCAGGAAAACAGCCATAAAGGATCTTTTTTTGTAAAGGAAAATGGTAAAAAAATAGGTGAATTAACCTATACCTATGCCGGTGATACCCGATTTATTATTGATCATACCGAAGTTGGTGATGCGGTAAGAGGTGAAGGACTCGGGCAGCAAATGGTTGATAAAGCTGTAACCTTTGCCCGGGAAAAAGGATTGAAAATTATTCCATTGTGCCCGTTTGCCAAATCAGTATTCGACAAAAATCCCGAATACCAGGATGTTTTGTAAGTACCGCTATGGTTGTTTAACAGTAAATAGCATTCTCCCATTGTGCGCCTATGCATCCTTTTATTCTCAGGCCTGCGCATCTGTAACCTCTTATTGTATAGGGTGATGGGCATTAATTATTGAACAATTATTAAAAAAATTCATATATTGTGCTTCAATATTACATATACCTTCTTTTAAACTAATTAAAATTTCTTCATTTTAATAATTTCACAATAATGGATCATTCACGTAGAGACACAATCAAAAAAATAACTTTGGGCACCGCTGGTTTAAGCATTGGTGGTTTGGGGTTTTCCGCCAAAAGTTACGCGAACATCAAAGGCGCAAACGACAGGCTTCACCTTGCCGTAATAGGAACCCGCGGCCAGGGATTTGGTCATTTGAAAAGATGGGCTGAGATGGCTGAAGAAAAGAACATCCGGGTGAAAACTATTTGCGATGTGGATGAAAATCTGTACGCGGAAAGAGTAACCGCCGTGAAAGAACTTCAGGGTGAAGCACCGGGCACTGAGTTTGACATGCGGAAAGTATTTGACGATAAAGACATCAACGCGGTTTCCATCGCTACGCCTAACCATTGGCACGCACTGGCAACCATTTGGGCCTGCCAGGCTGATAAAGATGTGTATGTGGAAAAACCCTGCTCTCATAACATTTTTGAAGGAAGAAAGATGATTGAAGCAGCCAGGAAATACAACAGAATTGTACAGGTTGGATTTCAGAACCGTTCTATTGACAATGTAAGAAAAGCCATGCAATTTCTGCACAATGGAGGTATTGGCGATGTGTATATGGCTCGAGGCCTATGCTTCAAACCACGCGACTCCTTTGGCAAAGTGGCAAACAGCGAACCGCCCCAGGGTTTGCATTACGACATGTGGCTGGGGCCTGCACCCGAACAACCTTATAATGAGCTGAAAGTGCATTACAACTGGCACTGGCACTGGGCTACCGGAAATGGTGATATCGGAAACCAGGGTCCTCACCAGTTTGATGTGGCGCGTTGGGGGCTGCAAAAAGATTCGCACCCAACCAAGGTTTATTCTACGGGCGGCTATCACGCCTTTGGTGATGAATGTTCTCAGGAAACACCCAATATGCAAACGGCCAATTTTGAATACGACGATGGCAAAATTTTACAGTTTGAAGTTCGTGGATTGTACACTGGAAGCGAAGCTGATTTGAATGTGGAAATCGGCAACCTGTTTTATGGTACCGAAGGCTGGATGGAAGTAAATGGCAGTGATTGGAAAACCTTTATGGGTCGTAAAAATGAGCCCGGACCAAGTTCAGCTGATGACGCCACAGCAACAGCCAATACCAATGATAAACCTTTGGAATATCTGGCCGCTCCAGGTGGTGGCGGGCATTACGCTAATTTTATCGCGGCCGTACGATCCGCCAAAAAAGATGACCTGACCTGTGACATAGAAGAAGGTTATTTGTCAACTGTTTTACCGCACCTGGCGAACATCTCCTACCGATTGGGAAGAGAAGTGATTTTTGACGGAAAGGAAGAAAAATTTAAAAACGATGCCGAAGCCGATGCCATGCTTACCAGAGATTACCGCGCACCGTATGTAGTTGAAAGCAATATTTAAATTCATACCAAAACCTTACATTAAAATTTAATTACCGCATTGGTTAAGACCTGCTTTTCTAATAAGAAGCAGGTCTTTTTATTTTTCCATACCCCTTTTCTTTAACCAAATTAAGAACACCTTTCGCCTGTACTATTTTCTTTAATTCCACAAAACTGATCGATGGAATTTGAATAATATTTGAAAATTAATTTTACGAAAGTTATAAGTGGTATTCAATTTGAGTATCATTTTTATGAATTATATTTAAAAAGTTATGAAATTTTCAATAATAGGATAATTTTAATAAATTAATAACTAATCGGATTACTTTTTTGCCGCTTTGAAAAGGCGCCTTATTAAATAAAAAATGAAGCCACTCGATGTTTTAATGTTTTTTATGATCAGCTATATGCTGGTAGCAACCAGTTGTTCTCATATTACCCCGGAGCAAATAACCGGTACCTGGAAAATCGATAAAATTATTGTAGATGGTATTGATAAAACTACAAGCTATCATGGAATGCCTTTTGGCAATGGCATCGAATTTAATCAGGATGGAACTTTTAAAACCAATCATCCTGACGCCAATACCAATGCGGGTTTATGGAAAATGAATCAGAATGGTTCAAAAATAGCATTATACATCAATGGGACCGATTACTCTAATACAAGTTGGAAAATAACAGCCGGACAGCAATACTTAAGCCTGAAGGCCACCACCATGCAACTGCAGTTATCGCGCGCCATAAACTTGCCCGAACCACCTCCCCCTGTGTTTAGTATGAAAAACAATTTGCCCGGAACCTGGCTTTTTTATCAGTTGAAAACCGGAGATAATGTAAGCCGGTATCTGCAAAACAAACATAATCCTAAATGGATTAAAATTTTCAGAAATATGCAGTACGAAAGTGGCGAAGGTGACATTGTGTTTTTCCGTGGAACCTGGCTTTTGGAAAACGACACTATTTTTCTGAGTGATATTTTGAATAATAAAGAATTTCAGTGGAAAATCAGATTTAACGAAAATCAACTGGTTTTTGGTGGTCCCCTCACCGATTCTACTGAATGGCAGGAAGTAAGTTTTGTGAATGAAAATAGAATCACCTTTTAAATTCATAGAACTCTACCCTCCTATATTTTTTCTAATCAGATAATTTTTTTAATTGACTTACCACAGTTTGTAACAAAATTCTGATTCCCCTTGAATTAACCGCCGACCGATACTATTCTGGCTAACTTACTGATATTATTAAGCAGCATACCAGGAAATACTTAAAATCTAAACGTAATTAAGGTGTTTTTAAATTAAAACCGGAAGAAATTGAAAACTCTATTCTTTTTCTACGATAAAAAAATTAATTTATCACCCATAAATAGTATCCTGAATTCTTTATAACCTAATTACAACATTTAGATTTAATTGTTTTTTAACATGACACCCGAAAAAATTATTGCCTGCCAGAAAGAAGCAGAAGCCCACCTTAATAATGAATTATTACCTTTTTGGCTAAATCGCTGCCAGGATACCCAATATGGTGGCTTTATAACCCATTTTGATAAAGACGGGAACGATACGGGTGAAGATGAAAAATCGCTGATTGCCCAGTCGCGCACTGTGTATACTTTATCTTCCGCTTACCGGGCAGGTTACCACAAAGAAAAGACCCTGGAACTGGCCAATCATGGTATTGATTTTCTTATCGATACCCTGTGGGATCAGGATTATGGTGGTTTTTACTGGCTTGCCGACAGAAAAGGGAATATTACCATAGATGAAAAAATAGTATACGGACATAGTTTCGCTATTTATTCACTCAGCGAGTACACCCTGGCTACCGGCAATCCTATTGGTTTGGAATATGCCGAAAAAGTGTTTGACCTGCTGCAAAAATACAGTGCCGATACCCTGTATGGCGGTTACTTTGAAATGTTTGACCGAACCTGGCAGTTGAAAGGGCCTGGCGCTCAGGGCGGCGATCGAAAAACGCTGGATGCCCACATGCATCTGATGGAAGCTTTTACCAATTTGTACGAGTGCGGCAAAAAAGAAATTCACAGAAGAAAACTGGTAGAGATTATACAGTTACTGATTCAGAAAATTCTGCACCCGCAATACCATACCGGTATACCACAATTTATGCCCGACTGGAAGGTAGCCCCTCAGATAAAATTTGATGTCATCTGGGGATGGGACCGGTTTAGTGATGAAGGTATGAAAACCGCAGCCGAAGATAATACCAGTTATGGCCATAATGTTGAATTTGCCTGGTTGCTGCGACATGCGTTAAATGTGTTGCGAATGGATAACCAGCCTTACGCAAATATTCTGAAATCTCAGTTTGACCATGCCCTGGCCAACGGTGTTGACTGGGAATTTGGAGGCATTTATGTTGAAGGATCGCATGGTGGACAAGTATACGACCGCGAGAAAGAATTCTGGCAGCAAGCCGAATGTTTAATTGGATTTCTGGAAGCTTCTCTACTTTTTGGTATAGAAAAATACTGGCCTGCCTATGAAAATGTACACCGTTTTGTGTTTGATAAAATGATTCACCATAGCACCGGTGAATGGTGGCCCTTAATGACCCGGGAAGGCGAACCCATCTGGACCCACATGAGCCATTCGTGGAAGGTAAATTATCATACCGTTCGCGCCATGATTCAATCTGTTGAGCGGCTTAAAAAGTGTTTGGAACTGTTAAATGCGCAATCTGTTAAAGAATAAAGTACTAACAGGCACCTAATTTTTGTTTAATCCGTTATTAGTTAAGCTAAACCCTATCTCTAAAAACAAGAATGCATGAACCAGTTTAAGTTTTTAATTTTTCCTTTTCTTTTTCTATTATCTACGCAATTGTGTCTCGCACAGAAAGGCAACATCAAATTGGGCAAGCTGAAGTATGATGGTGGTGGCGACTGGTACGCCAATAAAACCGCTTTACCGAATCTGATTGCCTTTTGTAATCAAAACCTTAATACCAACCTGGCAGATGAAGAAGATGTGGTAGAGATAAACAGTACTGAAATCTTTCTGTATCCCTATATCTACATGACCGGCCATGGCAATGTGGTATTCTCAGAATCGGATGCGGAAAATTTGAGAAACTACCTGATTTCCGGAGGATTTCTGCATATTGATGATAATTATGGCCTGGATCAGTTTATCAGATTGGAAATGAAGAAAGTGTTTCCTGAGCTTGAGTTTGTGGAATTACCTCCTACCCATCCGATTTATAAACAGAAGTTTAAATTTGAAAAAGGCCTGCCAAAAATTCATGAACATGATGGCAAACCAGCCCAGGGATTTGGCTTGATTTATGAAGGCAGATTGGTTTGTTATTATACCTTTGAATCTGATTTGGGCAATGGCTGGGAAGATCAGCGGATTTATAATGATCCGGAGGAAAAAAGGAAGACTGCTTTACAAATGGGCGCCAATATTATCGCGTTTGCGTTTACGCGGAATTAGCCTATTTTGCTTAAATATTGTTTACCCATTGCAGATAATTTAACAATTTCGCTAATATTTCGCTAGTTCTTTTAACTTTGCATCAAAAATGATTTTCTTCTTAGGGAACTTATTTTTCAATTATTTAATTAAAGGTTATAGTAACCTTCCGCTTCCAATGTAGGTTTATACTTATTGGGCCGCGCTTAATTGAAAATACTTTTATTAAAATAATTTTTTATAAACAATTGAGTCCCCAAATTAGTGTATAACATATAATAATATTTGTAACTAACTCCTAAACGTAGTGATTATAATTGCTTTCTTTATTGCTCACTGGTACTTCTCTTTGTTTTGCCAGACATTCTTTCTGCATCGATATGCAGCCCACAAAATGTTCATCATGAACAGGTTCTGGGAAAAATTCTTTTATGTTTTCACATTCATATGCCAGGGTTCTTCTTACCTTAGCCCCAGAGGTTATGCCATTTTGCACCGAATGCACCATGCGTACAGCGACACTGATAAAGACCCACATTCTCCCCATCACACCGAAAATTTATTCACCATGATGTGGGAAACCAAAGCAATTTACAATGGCTTTGTGAATAAAAATGAAGAGCCGGAACCTCGCTTCGCCAAAGATCTTCCGGAATGGGAAGCTTTAGATAAATTTGCCGATCATAAAGCTATCCGAATCGGATGGGGCGTATTATATTCTTTATTCTATATTGCCTGTATTTCCATATTCGAACTACCCGGCACGCATTGGGTAATGTACGGTTTGTTGCCTATCCATTTCCTGATGGGCCCCATTCATGGCGCCATTGTAAACTGGTGCGGACACAAATACGGCTATTCAAATTTTGATAACAGAGATAAATCTAAGAACTCTATGGTATTTGATTTTCTGATGATGGGTGAACTGTTTCAGAATAATCATCACAAACTACCGAAGCGTGTGGATTTCGCCGCTCGTTGGTTTGAAATTGATCCTACCTATCCGGTTATTAAAATGCTGGAAAAGCTTAGAATAATACGCCTGGCAGAGCTCAAAAATGCCTGATTGGCGTAATAAAAAATTATTGAAGGTTCGTTTTTAGTTCCTTTCTGTAGAATTATTAAAATTAGCTGACCTTTTCTTTATCATTTGAAACCGGTTCAAACCATTCTTGAACCGGTTTTTTTTATACTTGCTGTAGCATTCCAATTGCCTGAAAATAAATTCTTTTCATTTATTCGTCATACCGAAAACTTATTCGTATTTAGCAGGTTGTAAGAAAAAAAAACAGTATTGAAACATATTCTTATCACTGGAAGTACAAGAGGTATTGGTTACGGATTAGCCAAGCGCTTTTTAGCGTCTGATTGCCGGGTTACCATTAATGGGCAAACTGATTGGTCGGTTACCCAGGCTATGGATGCACTGAAATCATCGTTTGATGAAAGTAATTTTTTTGGCGTAGAAGCCAATGTAGGTGATGTAAATGCCTTAAAAAATCTTTGGTACAAGGCACACGAAAGATTTGGCCCACCCGATATCTGGATCAACAACGCGGGCATGGATCAGCCACGGCAGTATGCCTGGGAACTTTCTCCTGAAGATTTGCAACATATTGTAAACACGAACATTATTGGCGTGATGTATGGTTCAAAAGTAGCCATTCAAAATATGCTGCTTGTTGGTAAAGGACAGGTTTACAATATGGAAGGCTTTGGGAGTAATGGCATGACGCATGAAAAGCTCACGATTTATGGCGCCACCAAACGGGCAGTCGCCTACTATACCAAAGGTTTAATTAAAGAGTTAAAAGATACACCCATTCAGGCCGGTCGCCTGAGTCCTGGTATGGTGTTTACCGATTTTCTGACCAACTCACTTACCGGTGAAGCAGATGAAAACCTGAAAGCTAAAAAAGTATTCAACGCACTGGCCGATGATGTAGATACCGTTACTTCGTTTCTTGTAAAGGAAATATTGAACAATAATCATCATGGGGTTCATATCAAATGGTTAACACCCCGTAAAATTCTGGGCCGACTGATTACCGCTCCTTTCAGGAAAGATCGTTTTTTTGAAGATGAGCCTGAACAAAACGTTTAGTTTTTGTTTAAATAAAGAAGCCCCGCCAAACTGACGGGGCTTTCTTAGTTTAAAAAATCAACTAATTTGTTCACCTTATGAGAACACTAGATAAAAAAATAACCTTTACTACTCTTTACATAATCCAGGTTTTTCAATGCCTTTTAAATCACTTTTCCTGGAGTAAAAAATATATTTAAATTCGTATTTTTTCGCATTTGTACCTTCCAATTATCGCTACCTTCGTTACCAATGCTAAATTTTACTATTTATTAACTTAATGCTGTAAAATTAAACTATTCACCGCAAAAATTAAGTCAAAAAATAAGGCTCCTCTTACCAGGGTGATATTTTAACTTTTTATTACAACTTCATAAAGAAGCAGAAAACCAATTAGACATAACAATTAAATAATTATATTTTTAAACAAAATAGTTTAAAATATTAGATCTAATGGGATTTTTTTAGTAAATAAATTGTTCTGATAGCATAAGTCTAAGTCCCGACTTTAGAAACAGCTTAGAAAGTTTAGTAATAATTATGTACAAATGAGAGGAATACTACATGGCTTTTAGCCATTGCTGTTGATTAAAATCTTTGTGTGTTTGCTTAAAATAACTCAGTGGATTGTTGATAATTAAATTTATTAAGAATATTTTTCATTATACGATTACTATACAAAATCATTTCTATGAATAGTTTTTTTACTTTTTGTGGTATGCTTCTGCTATTTTTTATGGTTAGTGTAACCACCTATGCCCAGCAACCTTACCTGAAAATGACTTCGGTACAAAATCAATTTCAATTGAAAGGGATTATCCAGGGACAGAAACTAAAAGTCAGGTACAAAACGGAAGGAAAAAGAAAAGTGGTAAAAGGTAAAGTTGACAGCATTGCTCATGAGCAAATTTATCTGAACCAAACTAGTGTGCCTATTGATCAGATTACCTTTATCAGGAATAAGTCAGAATACCAAACCGAACGGATTCTGGGTATAACCACACTAATTGCCGCTCCTATTACCATAGCGCTTACTGTTAATTTATTCGCTAACTTCAACGACCAGAGCGTTGCCGGGGCCATTGCTTATACGCCGGTGGCAATCGGTGGCACCTTATTAAGCACCGGGCTGGCCGGAGCAGGCATTATTTTGCTAATGAAACATAAAAATGGGTATCGTATACCAGATAAGTGGACCCTGAAACAGGTAGATCCGAAGATGTAAAAATGGAAGTCGGAAGCCCGAAGTCAGAAGAATAAACTTTGATCTTCCGACTTCTGGCTTCGGCTTTCAACGCCGCGACAGGCTTTTTACTGAACCTCCTTCAGGTGAACTTCAAATACCAATACAGAATAGGGAGGAAGATTTCGCAACTGATTTTTATCCAGATAATCCTCCCGTAAATAATTAGGTATTACCTGAAGATCTCCGCCATAGGCCAGTTTTGAAGGCAATATCAGTATACCCGATTCGCCTTTTTTCATTTTACGGATCCCGCTGTCGAACCCGGAAATAATGTTGCTGTTGCCCAGCGTAAATACCAGTGGTTTGTCTTTTTCAGATTTGTCAAACTCCTCGCCATCCAGAAATTCTCCTACATAATCCACCTGTACGGTCTGGTTGTTAGTAGGTGCGGTTCCTGAACCAGCTTCCGTAGAAATATAGAAAAACCCGGATGGATCCCGGTATACGGAATCGTACTCTTTGGCAGTAATATACTGTTCAATGGTATCTTTCTGGGCTTCCAGCAATTCATTTTCTGTTCGCACATCCACTACCGTTAAATCCGCGATTAATATTGAATTGGATGGCAGTTTTGTTTTATACGCATAATTGCCAAAGGCCAGAAATGACGGAATAAAAAATTTATAGGTATCTCCTACTTCCATTACATCTACTCCCAAGTCAAAACCTTTTGGGAAAATATTATATTCGGAAGTAAGCTTATGAGTAAACATCACCGATTCGTTGTTGGCTGCGGATGTGCTGTCAACAAAATCACCATCCAGTGTGCTGATAGAATACCCCAGGGAAACGATATCGTTATCTTTTACTTCAATGCCCGAAATACTTTCATGAACGGGCAGGTAGTAAATTCCATAATTTCCTTTGGTTGCATCTATGTTGTTTGTTTTTAAGTAACTATTGATTAGTTCATCTTCTTCGCGTTGACGTTTTTCAAAATCAGTTTCCGCACTTTCCAAACAACCGGAAAGACTTACCACAGCGAACAGGAAAAAAGCGCTAAAAAAATAATGTTTGATCATATACTTTGTAAATATTTATAAGTTAAGTTGATAAATAGGTACCGTACTGGTACTGACACCAATCTGGCCGCAAAGGTTGGAAGATTTAACTGCGTATATGCGAAATTCCACTCTTTTTTTCAGTATACATTCCTCCCCCTCCTATTGTAAAACCCCGGTCGCTATCTTTTATTTTTATCGCCATGTATATTCCATAGATTTTCTGCCTGTTTACCAATTAACCAGAAAGACACGGCCAATATGGTAAAGAAAATCACCTTATGAAGGCTATCCCAGAAGAACTCAAAATACCGGGTATAAAGATTTAATAGCAAAAATGCCACACCAATGTCTTTGGTTCTTTCATCATGATACTTTAAGCCGTACATGATGGCCAGAGCCGACCCTACACCAAACAATATGCTCCAATAGATCAAACTTATCCGCGAAACCTGGTACCATGCATCCAGTTCGCCGTAGTTACCGAAAATAGAAAGTAACCACAAAGCCAGAAAAAGCCCAAGCAAACCTGTAATATATGTAATTTCTGAAAACTCTTGCAGTCGGGTTTTATGCCAAAACCATTTACCGGCGAAAAGTAAAACCAGTCCGAACAACACAAACCGAAGTGGGTAATTCATATGCAAAAAATAAGGTTCCCAACCCGAGCGGTAACCGGTTTCTGTACCAAACCAGACAGCCAGGGTCAGCAGGCAAAATATCCAGGTGAGCTTTGATGCCATAGCAATACCAATAATGCCATAGCTGATTGCTGTAAGAAGAATCACCATAGGAAAATAACCGCTACCATTGTTAAAGTACATGCCCAGGTACACCAGTGAAAAGGCTACGGTAATAGCGCCAAACAGAAAAAGCGCCTCGTTGCTATACACCTTCTCCGGATGTTTCCTGCGTCTTCGCAGTGCCAGCCAATACAAGGGCACAGCCAGCAAGGCGAACAGAAAGGCTTTCAGTAAATCTGAAGTATCGAGCAGGGTATTAAGCAGTTGCATCAGCCATTTGTCAACCAGCAACAGCACAACAGCCAGCACGAGGCAGGTTATGGCAAAGAAGAAAGCGATAAAAGCCAGGTTCTGCCAGTCGAAGGTACGGTTATCATGCACCAGTGTCCGGTAGTTTTCCCTGAGTTGATTGGCTTTTTGTGGTTCAATTAATTGATCTTTCTCCCAATGGTGAATTAATTTTTCGATTAATTCCGCCTCTTTTTTATCAATTTTCATAGGAGTTTAAGGTTGCGGAATAGCCAGTATAATATGAATTTAATTACTTCAGTTTTTTATCTGGTTTGAAAAAACTCCCCACAAGCCTGCCCATCGTTCCCGGAATTCTCTTACCCAGATAAACCCCCAGTTTATTAGAAAAACCCGGTACAATAACGGCTTTTCCTGCCAGCATACCCGTAATGGCCAGGTCAGCCACATGGGTAGCATCCATTTTGAGCGCGCTGTTAAACCCTTCTTTCTCAAAACCCGATCTTTCATAAAACTCAGAATCGGTGGGACCCGGGCACAAACAGGTAACCTTTACTGAAGTTTTTTTTAATTCCTGCCGAAGAGCCTGCGTAAAAGAAAGCACAAAAGCTTTGCTGGCAGCATATACGCCAAAGTAAGGGATGGGCTGGTAGGCCGCCGTGCTGGCTATGTTCAGAATATGGGCACTGGAAAAACCTTTCAGCATGGGGATGCAATAATGTATCAGAGACATTAATACCTGCTGGTTCAGTTTAATCAGATTATTGTGATCTTCCAGTTTAACTTCTTCAAAAGGTCCCCAGATGCCAAAACCAGCGTTATTAATCAGGTTCCGGATATAGAATCCTCTTTCTTCACAAATCCGCATTAGTTTTTCTACCGCACCGTCTTCCAGTAAATCTAACGGCACCACCTGTACATCCACTTTGTACTGCTGGTGGATTTCCGCTGCCGTCTGGTTCAGTTCATCCGGAGAGCGGGCCACCAGCAACAGATTAAACCCTTCGATGGCGCACCGTTCTGCCAGTGCTTTTCCAATACCCCTGCTTGCTCCGGTTATAAGCGTATAATTCATAGTATAGCTGATAAATCCCAGTTTTTTTCAGGATTATAGTTAAGCAATCCCTGGTTTACTTCCAAAGGGGATGGAATATTATTGTAATAGAGCTGTCCCGTTCCCAGACCTTGCGGCATGGTTACCTGTTGCGCGGAGGCAAACTGGGCAATGGCATTCAATCCAATATTAGATTCCAGCGCAGAGGTAATCCACCAGCCGATATTTCTTTCTTTTGCTAGTTGAATCCAGTTTTTTGAAGCGGCCAATCCACCCAGTAAGGTAGGCTTCAGGATAATAAAAGCGGGATCAATGGCATCCAACAATTTCCCTTTATCTTTAATGTCCCTCACTCCGATCAGTTCTTCATCCAACGCGATTGGAACCGGGCTTTGCTTACAAAGCGCGGCCATGGACTCGATTTGCCCGGGCCGAATGGGTTGCTCAATTGAATGAATATCATACTGAGCAAGTTGCCTGAGCTTTTCCAGTGCCTGCAGTGGATGAAAAGCGCCATTGGCATCTACCCGCAGGGTAATTTCCTTACTGGAGAACTGTTGGCGAATGGTAGCTAACAATGCCAGTTCTGTTTTAAAATCAATCGCCCCGATCTTCATTTTGATGCAGGTAAATCCCTGTTTCGGTTTGCTGTTAATCTGATCCAGCATAAACTTTTTATCGCCCATCCAAACCAATCCGTTAATCGCGATAGGTTGACCTTTTTCCGACCATGAATTCGGAACAATTAGCCGGTTGCCACCGTGCGAATAATCCAGCAAAGCTACTTCAGTACCAAACCGGATAGCCGGCAAATCCGGAGCAATGTGGGTATTGATAAAATCAGCTACCTGGCTGGCCTGCTGGGGCAAAGGAGCCGTGGAAAGCATTTGGCAAACATCTGCCAATCGATCTTCAAAATCGCCGCGATCATCCAGGCTCAGTCCTTTCAGAGGACCCGCCTCTCCTATTCCGGTTTTTCCGTCAGAGTCTGATAGTATGATAAAATAAGTGTGCTTATTTTCTAAAACCCCGCGTGAAGTACCGGCTTTAAAGGTGAAATTCAGTTGATATTTCCGAAAAAAACATTGTATTGCCATTTAATTATACAACGACTTTTTTTCTTCTTTAGTAAATAACCGAAAAAACTGGCTGCCGGTTAACGCGCCCATGCCGCCTACCACACCTCCGATAATTGAACTCACTACTACCAACAGTACAGGCTGATTCAATTGAAAGATGGCCGCGATACGGGTTGCCAGGATGCCATCGGAACGGTTATAGATAGCGATTGAAAAAATAAGCCAGAGTAGACCGACTCCTAAAAAACCACTCAGAAATGAGTTAAATCCACTGGTAGGAATTAGTATGCCAATCAAAAAGGCGCTCAGTACCACCGACCACCAGGGCAAAAACAATTCGACGGCGTAACTTAAGGCTGCTATAAAAATGATTTTCAGAATAAATTTCATTTGTATTTAATTTACCGGGGCTGTAACGTCTGAGAAAAAATAAGTCTTTCCCTGTCACCGCTTCTACTTTTCATAAACAGTAAGGGATAATGAACGCCTTTGGCCCAGTCGTCCACCATGTTATCATAATAATAGCTTCCCGGATTGCCAGACTGCCCTCCAGGATAAATCCCCCATGCATTTACATTATCGCCCAAAGCAACTACCATTTTCCACGACTGACCGTGATTTTCTTTATTCGCCGCCACAATATTTTTACCTCCATTCACGGCAATATCATAACGGCTGAAAGGTTTTAACCGGGCCAGATGCTGAATATACACACCCCGGTAACTGCCCCATTTGTAATCCTCATTACGCGTTGTTTTCCATTCTTCTAACTCTTTGTATGTATTTTTGAAAGAAGCCAGCAGCAAATCGGATAAATATTCTTTTGCGGTAGTGCTGGTCTGGTCGAAACAGGAATCGCCAGGATAATTTTTCATAATATAAATAGTGTTCGCCACACTGGGATAATACAGCGGCCAGCTTTTATCAGCGAACTCATCCCAGATCAGGTTATACAAATTACTCCACCAGGTTTCGTACAAGGTGGGAGCCGCTAAATTTACATCGTTATTGAAATTCCATTTTCGAAGCAAATCAAAAGCATCACTTTCTTCAGCACTCAATGCCGAAAAATCAAGGCTGTCCATCATTACGGGCAAACTTTCAGCCGCGCGGAGGTTGTACGCATCGTTCTGAAGGGTCATCATATCCTGTGGCGTTATTTTGTTGCCCAGTTCACTCAAACGCTGGTTAATGCGCTTATAGCGGAAATGTTCGTAATTGAAATCATACACATAATATGGATAAGCAGAATCAACCGGAATCTGGTTGGCTGAGCTTAGAAAGCCTTTTTCAGGATTCAATACCTGGGCATTCTGATTATTGGGTATAATTTTCTGCCAGTCAAAATCAGAGTTACTACCATCCATCAGAAATTTGCCCTGGCCTTTCCATTTTGCGGGGAATTTTCCCTGTACACGCATCGCGATATCGCCGGAAGCAGCAGCAAATGCCACGTTTTGGGCAGGAGAATCAAAATACTGTAATCCTTCCATAAACTCATTGTAATTATGAGCCCGGTTTACCTTATAACTGGATAACATAGAAGATGAAGGGTCGTGGCCGATCCACCGCAAGGCAAAATTGGTAAGTCTTTTCTTGTTTTCACTGGTTGGGAAATTTCTATCGTATACCACTGGTCCATAGTGGGTAAGCACAATGGTATCAGCCACATCGGCACTGCCTTTAATTTTGAAATGCTCTACCACCGTTTGGGTTTTAAGCCTTTTGTCATCGTATAGGTATTCCGACCGGTCCTCATCAGTAAAACTAATCTGGTACCAGTCGCGCGCATCCCGGGGGGCATTGGTCAATCCCCAGGCGATAGAATCGTTAAACCCGATAAATACGCCGGGTATGCCGGGAACTGAGCCTCCTAATACATTAATTTCCGGCGCGTTTAGCTGATTCACAAACCAGATACAGGGGAAGTTAAAATTAAGGTGAGGATCGTTGGCCAGAATAGGGTTACCGCTTTTTGTTTTACTTCCGGCAACTACCCAGTTATTACTGCCATTATCAGGATCAGGTGCGGGCAGGTCGGAGGCAGACACCATTTCTTCCTGCCGAAAAGTAATTGCGGGCGTATCAATCGGGACAGGTTTAAAATTCCATTGGGTACCGGTAGGAATAACCGGCTGTGAATTCGGCAGCCGATCTGGGTAAAGAAAATCAAATCGATCTTTTTTTAACAGGGCCAGCAAATTTGAATTTTCCAGGTCCATGTCAGAACCGTTCAAATTCTCCTGCAACATTTCAAACATCAACGCGCTTTTCAGGGGTGTCCAGGGTTCAGGACTATAATTCATCAGTTTGTATTCCACAGGAAACTCAGGGTACGACAAAGTACTGATATAAGCATTCACACCATCGGTATAAGCCTGCAACACATTTTTCAATGTATCGTTTTTAAGGGCTTCCTTTAAGGTATTGCGCGCTCCGTACACCATCCCTTTCCTTCTTTGAAACCTGTCGTAATTCAGGTAATCGCCGCCAAAAAGTTCGGAAATCCTACCCGCCGCCGCATGTGTCTGAAACTCCATTTGCCACAACCGATGCACAGCCGTAATGTATCCCTGCGCATAGTAAAGATCATAATCATTTTCAGCAAAAATGTGGGGAATCAGCAAAGAATCGTGTGCGATTAGCACCTGGTTTTTAAGGCCCGGCAAATTTTCGATCGGATCGAAATCTAATTCCTTTCCGGTAGCATTGCGCATAAACCCTTTGAAAGGATCGAAAAACTTACCGATGGGTGGTACCTGACCGAACTGTAAACTTAAGGCTAGGGTAAGGATAAAGGTAAAAAAAAATGAAATAATAAATTTCGCAACCTTCATAGGTTTGTATTAGCTACCTGATTATGAAAATGGATAAAAAAAGGAATAAACAATCTTGTTTTTTTAAGTAGTGCTAATGTAAAATTTCTTTTTAATTTTTAATAAGAAAGCCTTCTTTTTCGAGGGCATCAGGTATGATTTTATCCATTTTTGCCAGATTTTGAAACATTTCTCCGATTAAAGCTTCTGGGTTTCTTCCGCGAACTCTTTGGCAAAATAGGTAAGAATGGCATCGGCACCGGCTCTTTTAATGCTTAACAACACTTCCATCATGGCCAGTTTGCCGTCAATCCAGCCTTTCTCCGCGGCTGCTTTTACCATGGCATACTCACCACTAATGTTATAAGCGGCAATAGGCAGATCGAAATTATCTTTCAAAAGTTTAATAATATCCAGATACGCCAGAGCCGGCTTTACCATCAGGAAATCGGCGCCTTCCTCGTAATCCAGAGTAGCTTCCAAAAGGGCTTCCCGGGCATTGGCCGTATTCATCTGATAGGTCTTTTTGTCGCCCAACTTAGGAGCTGAATCAAGGGCTTCTCTGAAAGGGCCATAAAAGGAACTGGCATATTTTGCGGTATAAGCCATAATAGATGTCTGGGTAAACCCGGCTTCATCCAGTAATTCCCGTATGTATTGTACGCGGCCATCCATCATGTCAGATGGACCCACGATATCGGCACCAGCCTGGGCCTGGGCCACCGCCATTTTTCCCAGTACTTCCAGCGATTCATCATTTAGTATTTGTCCGTTTTCCACAATGCCGTCGTGCCCATCGGAACTGTAAGGGTCCATGGCTACGTCGGTAACCAGACACACATCAGGAAATTGTTTTTTTATTTTGACGATGGTAGAAAGGTATAATCCATCAGGATTATAACTTTCGGTGGCGTACTTGTCTTTCAGACTTTCCTGAATGGCTGGAAACAAAGCAAAGGTGTTCAGCCCTTTTGCCTGGCAATCACCAATTTCTTCTAACAATACATCGGGTGAATACCTGAAAATACCCGGCATAGATTGTATGGGACTTTTCTGTCCGGTACCTGCCAGCACAAACAGTGGAAAAATAAGGTTGTCGACAGAAAGCCGGGTTTCTTCCACCATTGCCCGGATTACCGCGGATTTTCGGTTTCTTCTAGGTCTTCTTAACATATTAATTGTGGTTTTAAATTACTTTCCAGAGAGTATCGGTAAAGCATTTTTTTTCATCCAGAAAATTATGGTCTACCTTAAAACCAGATGCCTGTGCTAGTTGTTCTATTTCTTTCGGACTGTATTTCTGAGATTTTTCCATATAAATGGCCTCCCACGGATCAAAATGAATGATCTGCCGCAAAGCCCTGATGTATATATCCTGCTCTTTTTTGCTTACCAGGTAACTCTTTATGGTGCCTTCCATCGGATTATACAATGGAAAGAATTGAAACTGCCTGATATCAAAATCCGCATCCAGTTCTTCATTGATTCTCTGAAGCAAATTAAGGTTAAATTTTTGAGTTATACCGGCCTTATCGTGATAAGCTTCGTATATCATTTCCGGATTCTTTCTCAAATCCATGCCAATTAGCAACAGATCATCTTCATTCAGGAAACTCCTGATTTTTGTAAGAAAGGTAACCGATTCCTCATGGGTGAAGTTGCCAATGTTGGCGCCCAGAAAAAATATTACTTTCCTCGTATTTTTTTCTGCAGGAAAATATTCATCAAACTGATCTAAAAGTTTAAAATAATCTACCGGAACACCTTTTACTTCCAGGCCAGGTAAATTTCTTTCCAGGTCGATGGTTAATTTTTCAACAATATTAGCGGATATATCGATAGGATGGTAAGTGAATCTGGTATCCTGCTGCCAGAAATATTCTAACAGCACCTTGGTTTTAGTACCATCGCCGGCTCCAAATTCAATCAGAGCAAACTTATCAACATCCCGTTTGAAACGTTCCAGCATCTCCTTTTTATTCGAGGCAAGTATTTCAAATTCCGCCCGGGTCAGGTAATACTCTGGCATGGCCATAATTTCCTGAAAAATTTCATCGCCCCGTTTGTTGTACAGGTATTTGGATGACAGAAATTTATTTTTAGCGGTAAGTCCGGACAACACATCAAAGGCAAAGCTATTGTCGATGGCCTTTTCATAAACATATTTTTCTTTCAATGTAGTAATCGCATCTTAATGATAAATATTGGGATTATTAAAAATTTCTCAATGGCTAGATATATTCCGCCAGCCGGAACCCTGAAAACTGCCATCGTTTGTCAGGCTGAAAAAAATTGCGATAAGTGGGCCTGATATGACTTTTAGGAGTAGCACACGAACCACCCCGCAATACCATCTGGTTTACCATAAATTTACCGTTGTATTCTCCTAACGCGCCTTCCACCCGTTTGTAATACGGATACGGCAGATAAGCGCTGCCGGTCCATTCCCATACATCGCCATACATTTGCACCGCTATTTTATCAGTACCATTGTTCTGGCGGGGCACCGGTTGAAAGTTGCCGGAATCCATGAGATTGGCCTCACATACCACGTCGTACATATTTTTACCATATCCCGATTGCTGACTGGCCACTTCCCATTCTGCTTCCAGCGGAAGGCGTTTACCTGCCCAGCGGGCAAAGGCATCTGCTTCATAATAGCTTACATGGCAAACCGGCGCTTTCAGATTAACAGGCCGTAGTCCGTGCAAGGTATAGTGATGCCATTGGTTATCTATTTTAAACCAGTACATCGGCGCTTTGATCTGCTGGGTATTCACAAACTCCCAGCCATCGCCCAGCCAGAGGTCGTAATTTTCATAGCCTCCATCTTCCATAAAGGCCAGGTACTCACCATTGGTTACCAGTCTGTTCAGGATGCGGTAGCTATTCAGGTACACCTGATGATGCCCTTCTTCATTGTCGTAATGAAACTCCTCGCCTTCAAACCCGATGTGGTACATGCTGGCATCTACTACCACATAATTGGCCAGTTCACCATTGTAAAGATGATCGGTCGGATGTTGGTCAGTACTATGAAATTTATTTTCTTTTCGCTTCAAATACACGGGTAATAGCGGATTATCGCCCAGTATGTATTTAATGTCGGTTACGAGCAGTTCCTGATGCTGTTGTTCGTGGTGAATGCCCAGTTCCGTCAGTTCCAGCACTTCCTCGCTACAGTCGGGCGATAAATCTGACAGCAAATCCCGCAGGTGGTCGTCTACATACTGCCGGTACTGATATACTTCTTCTACCGAAGGCCGGGATAGGTTGCCCCGGTTGGTTCGTAAAATTCTTTTGCCCTTGCTTTCGTAATAACTGTTGAATACAAAGGCAAAGTCTTCATTAAAAAACTGATAGTTTTTTTTGAATTTACTGAGAATAAATGTTTCGAAGAACCAGGTGGTGTGGCCCAGGTGCCATTTGGGCGGACTTACATCTGCCACCGGTTGTACTACGTAATCTTCTGTTTCTAGTGGTTTGCAAATGTTGTTGGTTTGTTTTCTGATATTCCTTAGGTGGTCGGCCAGTTGTTTTACATTCCGGACTTCGGGTTCAAAAGCAAATTTAGTTTCCAATGCTGTAATATTTATAATACTATTATTTCTTTCCAATACGGTATTATATATATAAAAGATTTGAAAGAAATTAGTTTAAAATATTTCCAGGTTTTTGTTATTAGTTGTGAAATTCTTTGTTGGTGCACGTTTCCCAATGCGTACCTTCTCCTATATGCGTGCAGTTTGAAACCATAGGAGGTTGGATTCATTATTATGGCAAAGTGAGGATGTCCGAACTGCACTATGTGTTCAGGTTTCTGAACAGGCGATTGGCCAAATGGGTACGCAACAAATATCGGAGGTTCAGGCGGAAGCATTGGTTCTTTGCTTGCAAATGGTTGCAGGAAACTGCCAAGCAGTATCCTAATCTGTTCGTGCACTGGCATATGGCTTCAAGGCTTAGACTTGTTAAGAGCCGTATGAGGTGAGAGCATCACGTACGGTTCTGAGAGAGGTTTAGGGGTGAGATTCCCCTTTACCTACTCGACCTTCTCAGTACGTTGGCCTGTCTCGGTGCGATGGCCCTCTCATCTTTGTGGTGGGGCCCGTACGTTTCTATCCTCCGAAACTCAGTCAGCAAGTTCATGATCTGTCCAATGGTCGTTTAATTTCGTTGACCATCCGCATCAAACCGAGCGTAATTATCGCGAACGCGTTTGAGTTTGTTTTCACCATCCAACTTGCTGGCTTCTGATGTTTTCTGACCTTGTATGACCACCAACGGCCAGCGCGAGCCGCTGTGCAGCACTTGTATGAATATTTTCTTTCAAATCGCAAAAATGGTGCTTAGAGAAATTAGAAAACAAATACAATTTTCTGCTGCATAGTGGGTAGCTTGTGTTATGCGGCGTATTCTCTATTCAATAGTCAATACTTTTGCTAATGCTTCTTTGATTTGATCCTGTTGATCGGAAGTAATCTGTCCCAACTTCTTTACAAATCTTTTCTCTGAGACTGATCTCACTTGAAAACAATCAATACTGGAAGTTTTGGTCAATCCGTTTATTGAATCAGGTTCAATCTTGACCATCCAGGCAGCCACTTGGTATCTGTCTTTCCAATCTGTAACTGGGAAAATCATTCCAACGTTCTATGAACAAATACAAGAGATCATAAAAAAAGAAAATGGAAGTATTGAATACAAAGCATATCTGACCGACCTGGATACTGTCCTGTTTTCCATATTTTATCACGACTTTATTTACAAACGCCGCCGCCACAATAATGAGCAAAAAAGTGCGGACGTGGCTAAGGACCGGCTCACCCGGCTTGGAGTTCCAAACAATAAAATTACCCAGTGCCAGAAACAAATAATAGCTACAAAACATCATGCAAAAAGTAGTGACAGCGATACAAACTATCTGCTGGATTTTGATCTGGGTATTTTGGGTGAAAGTCCGGAGATGTACCAAGACTACACAAAAAAAATCAGAAAGGAATATACCATCTACCCTGATTTTATCTACAACCCAGGAAGGAAGAAAGTGCTTCAACATTTTCTGAACATGGATAGCCTATTCAAAACAGAAGAATTCTATAAAAACTACGAGCCACAGGCAAGAGAGAATCTGAAAGCGGAATTCCATGAATTAGAATAAGACTATTCAACCACCTATTCTAAAGTTCGTAACCGGAAATAGAACTGGAGGGTATTGTGAAAATTTAGCGGTAGCCGGTTTTCTGTGAGATTGGCCGGTTTATTTTTATTATATAGGAGTTACGCAAAGATGGTTAATTTAGGAAAAAGTTAAACAAATGGACATTGAGAAATACATAGCTTACCTGATGAGCAGCCCTACGGGCAGTAGCTGCGTGCAAGCTTCTAGTATCTTATGGGTTTCCCCCAAAATAATAGAAGAATAGAAAAGGTTATGCAGCCATTGAATAGGCTTGCTTTTGTTCAAATTCTTCCGGACTCAAATAGCCCAGTGAGGAGTGGCTTCTTTTTCTATTATACCACACCTGAATATATTCAAATATATCTTGTTTAGCTTCTTTTCGGTCTTGGTAAAGGCGATGATACACCAATTCTTGTTTCAAGGCCATCGCGGCGCGGTAGCAAAAAAGCTTTCCATCACGGCATGGGATGCCCCGCATTATCATAGCAATTCCCCTTTCGGCTCATAGAACAGCAAATGTTATTGTCGTTAAGTACTTTTTGGTAATCATTACTGGCAAACCGCCAGGCGGCCCTGTGACTCCCCCGATCTGAATGATGAAGCAGCCCTTTTGGTGGATGGCGGGATTGTAAAGCCATCTTCAAAGCATTGATTACTAGCCATCTTTCCATATTATTATCCATCGACCAGTCGCGCCACGATGGCCAATAATCTTTCTGGAAAATAAGTCTAAAACCACTGCCAGATATAACGGCAGCGGCCGACCGTCATCCTTCTTTCGTATGGATATACGTAATGTCAGTTACCCATTTTTCATTAGCTTGAGTTGCTTGGAAATCTTGATTGAGTGTGTTTTCTGCCACTGGTAAATCATGTTTGGAATCGGTAGTAACAACAAATCTTCTTTTTCTTTTAGCGGCAATCTGATGCAATCGCATCAAACGGGCCACCCGGTTCTCAGAACAGGCTATATTTTGTTTTTTCAATTCTGCATACATTCTAGGACTACCATAAGTATTACGACTTTGCTTGTGAATTTCTTTAATTTCTTCTACAATCTGCTGATTTTCCTTTTTACGCTTACTTTCAGGTCGCTTTCTCCAGGCATAATAACCACCGGGCCACGGCGGCTCACAGATACTTCCATCACCTGACATAATAAGGCAATGCTAAACGCATCACAGTGCTCCTTGACAAACAGGTATCTTTCTAGGAGCGACTGCTGAAGATACCTACCGGGTGCCGGCGCACTGCCTTTTTTAATATCTCAACCGTATCCTTTAGGCGTTGATTTTCTTTTTGTAACTGACGGAATTCTTCATCTTTTGTATGGCCTTTTCCTGGAAAAGCTTGCTGTCCATCTATTTCTAATTCTTTTTTCCAACGTCTGAGTACACTTAAATGAATGCCTAAATCTTGAGCGGTTTGGGTTTGATTACCGTTTTTCTGAGCTAATTCTACAGCCTCTTTTTTAAATTCCTGTGAGTAGTTTTTTCTAGTAGCCATCACATTGTGGTTTGGTGGATGAAGTAAATATAAGTACTCTTTTCTATCCTTCTACTTTTACGGGGGATATCCAAAGTTCTTCGTCAGACAAACAGAAGCTATCAAAACGCATCTGTTCTGTGTGATGCGTGCCTTTCAAAAGCTGGCTTCTTTGGCAAATGCTCATTACTTA
>JBGTIS010000307.1:0-2480 GCA_041745535.1 Cyclobacteriaceae bacterium
TGGAGAATGGATTGCCCCGGCGACCCTGGTTCAGACATGCCATTTACGCGCCGGGTTTTTATACCGGTTATGGCGTTAAAACCTTACCCGGAGTAAGGGAGGCCATCGAGCAAAGAAACTGGAAAGAAGCCCGGGAACAGATTGCCCTGCTTACAGAAGTGCTGTACGATTATGCCGCACAGTTAGACAAAATCTCTGGTTTGTATGAAGGTAAATAATCCTGTAAAATAAGAATGGTTTAGGGCCGTGCATTATCAGAACAGGAGCGTGCCTATAGGACTAATGCGCTTCCAATAATATAAACAGGGAAATCCAAAATGTTGTATCTTATCATTACCGGTAAAATGCATAAAAAAAGGGACCAACTTTTCGGTTGATCCCTGATTGTTAAAAAGGTCAAATATTTTGGTGTTCCAATTAACTTTCTGTTAATATCAGGCAGCTTTTTTGTTCACAGATAGCCTTACTTCCTTATTTTTAACCAGAGAGATCACCTTCATTTTATCCAGTAAAAGAATTACAAAATAGGCAGGATCAATTTCGTGCCACCGGATGCCGCCAAAGTTGGCACTTGAGCTATGTTTGTGGTGATTGTTATGATAGCTTTCGCCCATCATCAGAAAATCAACCGGCAGGAAATTCCTCGAAGTATCAGATACCTCATAGTTTCTGTATCCGTATTTATGGGCAAACCAGTTGATGATGGCACCATGGATGGGGCTCATTAAAAACTGTACAGGAAGCAGCAGCCATAACCACCATTCAGTGGCAAACTGCCAGTAGATCATTACATAAATGGCTCCCCAGAAAACTCTGGAAACGGCCGAACGGGCGAATTTATCAAACTTATCCCATCGTGGTACGCCTTTTTTAAAGCGATCTTCAACCACCATTTCGTCATTGGCGATGGCCGAGTAAATGGTTTTGGTTTTCCACATCATTTTCCAGATACTTTCATCGTAAGTAGGAGAGTGCGGATCGTCGGGCGTATCGGCGAAGGCATGGTGCATGCGGTGCATTACCCCATATCCATACGCGCTCAAATAATTGGAACCCTGGAAAAACCAGGTAAGCACAAAAAACACTTTCTCCTTAGTTTTTGACATGGTAAACGCTTTGTGCGCGGCATACCGATGCAAAAAGAACGTCTGGAAAAACAGCGATAAGTACCAATGGGCAATAAAAAAGACAAGGATTACAGTCATAGAAATGTCTTTAAATTATGTTTATGATTTCAAGTTGTTTGTATTTTTCTTTAAAGACAACCTAAAATCGGATTTGTGACAAAAAACAGGAAAAATTTTTTATATTATTTATTCTTTAGAGTCTTCAGCATATCATCCGTCAAGTTCTGAACAAATTCAGATAATTGACCTGAGGTACATGCCTTTTTAAAGCTATCAAGAAAGGTAAAATGTTGAGAATGGTCAAAATTCGGTTTTTTGGTCTCCAGGGTAAGCTTCTCTTTAGCCCTTGAAAACAGTTGCCGGCAGTTATCTTTTTTCTTGCCAAAGATTTCCTGAATAACTTCATAATCAAAATTAAATACCTCACGCAACACATAAATGCCGCGCTCTATCGGTTCAAGCTTTTTCTGCAAAACCGCCAGGGCATCTGATACTTCTTTTTCAAAGTCAAACGCGGGATAGTCGGTAGTTTTAAATTTCTCCAGAAAATCGGCCGGATGTAAGGAAGAGAAATACTCGTTTTTCTTCTTATTAAAAGTTTTTAGGTGATTAAGGCAGTTATTGGTTACCGTTTTAACCAGATAAGCTTTGGTATTGTTAATTTTATCATGGTCAATGGTAAGCCATTTCACAAAGGTGTCCTGCACAATATCTTCGGCATCTTGCAGGGAACCCACCATTTTCAGTGCAATAGACTGCGATAATGGTTGGTAAAGAGATATGGTTTGCGTCTGATCCAATATAACTAACTATACAAGCAAATTTGGTTCTGGTTTTTCTTTTTTAACCTAAGTAGTTAAAAAAGTATTAACGTTAACTATTATAATAAGTTCGTAAAAATCTGATATCAGCATTAATACCGGATTTTTAATAGATATACCTTTTAATGCGCTGCTGCTCTTACCACCTCCATAAAAGGTTTTGCCTGAGCAGGCCTTTTATCCGGTAAATTAAAAGCAGCTTTCACTTCTTCGTAATTTTCGAAGTCAATGCTATTTTTTACCCGTGCATTGGGAGAATAATCAGCCGGCACCACTACAATTCTGGCCAGGAAATCCTCAAACACATCCAGGGCCGGATCAAGCTCAAATTCCGCTTCGGCAAAAATTCTGACATCATTTACGGTAAAATCATAATTGATTTGTAACAGGCCGTCGGGCGTAAAATAGGTAACGGGCATAAGCCGCCATACATCTACCGGATTGTCATCGGGTCCGGTGGTTTCCCAAAGCAGATAGGTAAGCACTACATCTTCGGTGAAAATTTCATCCGCCTGCGGAAATTCAAAAATGG
>JBGTIS010000308.1:0-7662 GCA_041745535.1 Cyclobacteriaceae bacterium
CACTGATCCTCTCGATCCAATAATATTGCCCAGTCTGATTACTGAAAAAAACGGAGTTGCGATGCCCTGAATCTGTTCCACATCCTGCTGTGCCTGAACAAACAGCCGCTCCATACAAAGTTTGGTGGCCCCATAAACGCCTGAAGGCTCAACAGCCTTGTCGGTAGAAAGACCTATTACCTGACTTACTTTTTTATTAATAGCTGCTCTTACCAGGTTATCAGAGCCTGTAATATTGGTTGCCGTAAATTCCGCTGTGTTGAATTCGCCCGTGGGTACCTGTTTCAGTGCTGCCGCATGAATCACAATATCGACTCCGGTGAGCGCGTCTTCCAGGGCCTGCCGGTCACGAATATCGCCCAAGGTAAATTTCACACGCGTTTTTTCAGTAACAGACAACTTTTGCCCCATCATGTACTGCTTGTACTCATCGCGGGAAAAAATAATGATTTTTTTTATCTTCAAAAACCGTTGCAGCAACGTGTTTACGATATTTTGTCCCAGCAAGCCTGTACCGCCAGTAACTAATAAAACCTTACCATTTAGATCTAACATAGGCCTTGTAATTGATTCCACTTCACCTGTTTTTCTTAATTTTTTGGGAAATCTAGCAAATTCTTTAATTATTATTGATGCTAAAGATAAATTTAGTAATTTTGCAATCCTTTCAGAAAACAGGAATTTGTTTTCTGAAAATTTAATTTTGTAAAACATTTAAACCATTTGCTGATAGCTCTGACGCGAATGTGTAAAAAGAGCTAAAAACATAGTATGGCTAATACGCAAGAAGATTTCGATTGGGACAAAATAGATACCAAAGGTTTTGGTGAAGGCTATTCAGAAAAAGAAAAGTCTGAATTCGCGTCCATGTATGAAAATACCCTTACTGAAATTACTGAAAAAGAAGTAGTAAGTGGCACAGTGGTGGGTATCAACGACAGAGATGTTATTTTAAACATCGGTTTTAAATCAGATGGATTGGTACCAGCATCTGAATTTCGGGACCTACCCGAACTGAAAGTTGGCGATGAGGTAGATGTATATATTGAAGAACAGGAAAATGCCAATGGACAGCTTGTGCTTTCCCGCCGCAAAGCGAAAATTGTAAAAGCATGGGAAAACATTGGGAACGCACTGGAATATGACAGTGTGATTGAGGCTACCATTAAACGCCGTACCAAAGGCGGACTTATTGCCGATATCTACGGGGTAGAATCCTTTTTGCCAGGTTCGCAAATTGATGTGAAGCCTATTCGCGACTTCGATGTGTTTGTGGGGAAAAAGATGGAGGTAAAAGTTGTGAAAATCAACTATGCCAACGATAACGTAGTAGTTTCTCATAAAGTGCTGATTGAAAAAGATCTGGAACAACAACGTGCCAGAATTCTGGATAACCTGGAAAAAGGACAGGTACTGGAAGGTGTTATTAAAAATATGACCAATTTCGGTGTGTTCATCGATTTGGGTGGCGTAGACGGGCTGTTGCACATCACTGATATTTCCTGGGGAAGAATTAATCATCCTGAAGAAGTGCTAAACCTTGACCAGAAAGTGAATGTAGTAGTGCTTGACTTCGATGATGAGAAGAAAAGAATATCGCTGGGTATGAAGCAGTTAACAGCTCATCCTTGGGATTCACTGGTTGAAACTATTCAGATAGGCTCTAAAGTAAAAGGCAGAATTGTGAATGTAGCCGATTATGGCGCGTTCCTTGAAATTATGCCTGGTGTAGAAGGCCTGATCCACGTTTCTGAAATGTCGTGGTCGCAGCATTTGCGCAATCCGCAGGATTTTATCAAAATTGGTGATGAACTGGAAGCCGTGGTGCTTACCTTAGACCGTGACGACAGAAAAATGTCATTAGGCATTAAGCAACTTTCAGAAGACCCCTGGACCAAGCAGGATATTCTTACCAAATACGCTATTGGTACCGAGCACACTGGTATTGTAAGAAACCTGACCAACTTTGGGTTGTTCATCGAATTGGAAGAAGGCATCGACGGATTGGTACACGTATCTGATTTATCATGGACCAAGAAAATCAAACACCCTTCCGAGTTTGTGAAAGTAGGAGAGAATTTGTCTGTAAAAGTGCTGGAACTTGATGTGGAAAACAGACGCCTGGCGCTTGGGCATAAGCAGCTTGAAGAAAATCCATGGGATACTTTTGAAAGTGTATTCTCAGTAGGATCTATTCACAAAGGAACCATCATTTCTAAAAATGATAAAGGATCTGTAATTGAGTTGCCCTATGGCATAGAAGGATTTGCCGCTACCAAATACCTGGAAAAAGAAGATGGCGCTACGGCTGATGTAGGCGAAACCCTTGACTTCAAAGTTGTGGAATTCGCTAAAGATGAAAAACGCATTGTGCTTTCTCATACAAGTACCTACACAGAAACCACCGAAAGAATTGAAAAGAAAGTATCGAAGGATCTGAAACCGAAGCCTGTCGCCAAAGAAACAGAAAAGGATACCCTTGGTGACCTGGAGGCTTTAACAGCTTTGAAAGAGCAAATGCAGGAAGAGCAGAAAAAAGCCGCTACCCAGCAAAGTAAGAAAGCTGAAAGCGAAGCCAAAGAAAATAAAGATAAATAGAAATGAAAACCTGAAAGAGGGTTAGTTTTAAGCTCTCTTTCATTTTTTTTATCTTTAAATTAAAAGTATACTTTGGGATAAATCCTTAAATATTTATTTTTGTTGAAATTGGTCGCGTGGCCGAGCGGTTAGGCAGAGGTCTGCAAAACCTCCTACAGCGGTTCAAATCCGCTCGCGACCTCCAAAGCTCTGAATATTTCAGGGCTTTTTTTTAGCCTTTCATTTATTCTAATTTTCTGCCACGCTTTTTTTTTCTTTAGTTTCTGCCGTTTACCTCCCGTTAAATTGCTCCAGTTATAATAAAATAATTTAATGCGCGAACAAAACAATACCTTTGTACCCATATAGCTTCTAATCGGGCGGGAATAATTTTGAAAACACTGGTGGCAATTCGTTTTTACCATTAATTTAACGCGACTAAACGTTAAATAAATAAAAAGCATGTGCCACTTTCTTAGTAGCTTCATTACAGTTTTTATTATCGGATTAACATTAAGCAGCCATCAAAACCCCTTTCCTGACCCGCATACTACTTTTCATCAAATACTGAGAGAAGAATGGAATTACCGGGTTCAGCATAACCCTTTGCTGGCAACCAGTATCGGCAATCATAATTACGATCATTTACTGCCTTCAGCGAAAGAGGAAGATTTTCAGGAGCAGAACCAGTTTCTTAAACAAATTTTACAAAGGCTGAAAGCTATTGATCGTGCGCGGCTCAGCGTAGAAGATCAGGTTAGTTACGATATTTTTCTGTATGAAACAGAAGATAGAATCGCGGATTTTGCTTTTAAAGCCTACCTGATTCCCATAAGTGCTGATGATGGTTTTCATATCACTTTTGCCCGGTTGCCCAGGCAGGTTCCGCTGCGTACCGTTCAGGATTACCACAATTACATAAAACGGTTAATAGCTTTTTCCGATTACATGGAACAGCATATTGTACTGATGAAAAAAGGAGCGCGGTCAGGCATCACCTTACCCCGAATTGTGCTTGAAGGCTATGAAACCACTATTACAAACCATGTGGTGGCACAAGCAGAAGCCAGTGTGTTTTATGAGCCTTTTCAATCATTTCCGGTTGCCATGTCCGCCACCGAGAAAGAAAATCTTACCCAACAGGGCAAAAAAGCAATAATGGAGGTAGTGGTACCTGCCTATCAGCGGTTCGCTATCTTTATGAAAGAAGAGTATATCCCGCATTCAAGAACAACGATCGCGGCTTCCGAATTGCCACAAGGCAAGGGATATTATGCGCAGCGGGTCCGGTATTTTACCACGCTGGATATGAACGCCGAACAGGTTCATCAACTGGGTCTGTCTGAAGTAAAACGAATTAAGCGGGAAATGGAAAAAATCATTGTCCAAGTGGGCTTTAAAGGTAGTTTCGCTGATTTTCTTAATTTTCTCAGAACCGATCCTCAGTTTTATGCCACCACACCTGAAGAACTACTGAAAGAAGCCAGTTTTATTGCCAAAACCATAGATGCCAAATTGCCTGCTTATTTTGGAAAATTGCCCAGGCAACCTTATGGCGTGCAGGCTGTACCTGCCAGCATCGCTCCCAAATATACAGGAGGAAGGTATGTGGAAGCCCCACTGGAAAGCAAAGAACCCGGCTATTATTGGGTAAACACCTATAAGTTGAAAAGCAGACCTTTGTATGTGCTCACTTCCCTAACCTTACACGAAGCTGTACCCGGCCATCATTTACAGATTGCCCTGTCTAAAGAACTGTCCGACCTTCCAGAATTCCGTCAGAATCTTTATATTTCTACCTACGGTGAAGGATGGGGCCTTTATAGCGAATGGCTGGGATTGGAAATGGGCCTTTACACCAACCCGTACAGCAACTTCGGAAGGCTTACCTACGAAATGTGGCGGGCCTGCCGGCTGGTGGTGGATACCGGCATTCATGCCATGGGTTGGACACGGCAACAGGCTATGGATTATATGGCTGCTCATACCGCGCTGTCGTTGCATGAGGTACAAACCGAAACCGACCGGTACATCGCCTGGCCTGGTCAGGCGCTTTCCTATAAAATTGGAGAATTGAAAATTAAGGATCTGAGGAAAAAAGCAGAAGAACAACTAAAAGAAAAATTCGATATCCGGAAATTTCACGATGAAGTGCTGGCACATGGCGCCATAACCTTATCGGTACTGGAAAAAAATATTGATAGTTATATTGCCAAAAGCTTGCTGGAAAAGCAAAATGAATAATACTGAAATTTAAAAAAAACAGGTTGCCATTAAAGAAATTTTCTCTTTCTTTAAATATCGTTTACCTTTAAGCCAAAATTTTGACTTTTGTCTCAGCCATGGTCATCATAAAAGCTGGATTAAACACAGAATAATTATTTTTTAATAAAGTTCAGGCAAAAACTTATTTATACTTATTCTAAATTGAGGGATTACATTAACTTTTTTTGTTGTAATTATCTGATTATCAGTTATTTAAAACATAAATTACTGCCTGTATAAAAGATGCGCCAAATAGGTAAAATTGTATTTGAAAAGAATACATCACGTATTAGATTTGCGAAGATTTTTAAATCCTCAGATATAATGCCAAGTAATTATAAGATAAGTATACCAAAGTTTTTTCTCTCTGTACGTTTTTTATCGATTGTTATCCTGGTAAGCTGTATAGTCAGCTATGGAAGCATAACGTCTGCTTACGCTCAGGCCGATAGCACAGCAGCGGCAGCGCCCGCTGGGGCAGCCGCCGCACCTGCATCGGGTGCTGGTCAGGCTGACGGTATACCAACCGATGAGGCGATAATCAGTCAGGGATCCGCTATTTTTAAAAACAACTGCTCGGTTTGCCATGCGATTGATGCACAGGTTGTAGGCCCCGCATTAAAAGGTATCAACCAGAGAAGGCCTTTGCCCTGGCTGTCAAGTTTTATCCGCAATTCACAGAAGGTGATTCAGGGCGGAGATGAGTACGCGGTAAATCTGTACAACCAGTTCAACAAAACCGTAATGCCTTCCTTTGACTTTTCTGATGATGAGATAAAGTCGGTACTGGGCTACATACAAAGTGAATCGAACAAGGTTGCGGCTCCTGTTGCCGATGCCGGAGGAGAAACCCCTGCTAATGGTGGTGCAGAGGGTGCCGACGCGGATGTGTCGTCCACTTACCTCAACATCATCCTGATAGGGCTGGTGATTGTGCTGATACTGATTCTGGTAGTATTGCTATTAATTGTAACCCTGCTGAACAGATTTGTCAGACAACGGAACGACCTGGACGAGGAAGACAGGGAATATTTAGATCAGAAATTAGATGTTCAGAAAACATTTAAAAGCCCGGCCTTTATTGGTATTATCACTTTTATTTTTCTGACAATTATTGTTAAAGTGGGTATCGATGGTTTGTATTCTATTGGTATGCAACAGGGGTATCAGCCCAGGCAGCCCATCGCGTTTTCTCACAAACTGCATGCCGGTCAGTACGAAATTGCCTGTCAGTATTGCCATACAGGCGTAATGAAGGCGAAATCCGCCAATATTCCTTCTCCTAATATTTGTATGAACTGCCACACCCAAATCAAAACAGAATCGCCAGAAATTCAGAAAATATACGCGGCTATAGATTATAACCCGGAAGATCAGTCGTACGGCACAGACACCAAACCTATTGAATGGGTAAGGGTTCATAACCTGCCTGATCTGGCTTATTTCAATCACTCCCAGCACGTTCAGGTAGCGGGGCTTGCCTGTGAAACCTGTCATGGCGATATCAGAGAAATGGAAGTGGTATATCAGTATTCTAAGCTAACCATGGGCTGGTGTATTAACTGCCACCGCGAAACAGAAGTGAACTATAAAGACAATGCTTATTATGATAAGCTGATAGAAGTACATAACGCTGAAAATAAAAAAGGCACCCCTATGTATGTATCGGATATGGGCGGTCTTGAATGCTCAAAATGTCATTATTAATTAATTAAATGTTTTTGAAGCAAAGGAAACGAACCTATATATTTCCAAATGAAAAACGATAATAAAAGATATTGGAAAGGGATTGAGGAACTTACAAACGATCCTGAATTTATAAAAAACGCACACAATGAATTTCCTGAATTGCCTAACAGCGAAAGTAAGGAAAGTTCAAGAAGAGATTTTTTGAAAATGATGGGTTTTAGTCTGGCTGCCGCTTCATTGGCTGCCTGTGAGGCACCTGTCAGAAAAGCGATTCCATATGTGATCAAACCGATGGATGTTGATCCTTCTATTGCCAATTATTATGCATCTACGTATGCCGAAGGTGGTAACTATTGCGGCATTCTGGTAAAAACCCGCGAAGGGCGGCCCATCAAAATAGCGGGTAATAAAGTATCTAAAATAACGCAGGGTGGTGTAAGCGCACAGGTAGAGGCTTCTGTACTTTCTTTGTATGATAAAGAGCGATTAACCGATCCGCTGGCGGCTGGAGCGAAAACTACCTGGGAAGAAGTTGACAAAGCGATCGCGGCGCGGTTGCGAAGCAATGGGCAAATCCGGATCATCAGTAATACCATCATAAGCCCCACCACGCAAAAAGCGATTAACGAATTTTTGGCTGCTTATCCTGGCGCGAAACACATAATGTACGATCCTCAGTCGTACAGTGGTATGTTAGAGGCCAATGCCCAAACCATGGGACAGGCCATGTTGCCTTCTTACGATTTTAGCAAAGCCAATACCATTGTAAGTTTTTCTGCCGACTTCCTGGGTACCTGGATTTCACCTATTGAATTTAATAAGCAGTACAGCAAAACCCGAAAACTTAGAAAAGGTAAAAAGGAAATGTCGCGTCATTTCCAGTACGAGTCCAACCTTTCTCTTACCGGCGCTAATGCCGATTACCGAATTCCTGTAAAACCTTCGCAGGAAGGATTAATTGTGGGACAACTCTACAATTTACTGGCTGCCAAAGCCGGAAGACCATCGCTGAATAGCAAAGTAGTAGAAAATGTGGCGCATCTGGAACAGGCAGCGAACGAACTTTGGGCCAACCAGGGCAAGTCTTTGGTGGTATCAGGTTCTAATGATGCGGCTGTGCAAACAGTAGTA
>JBGTIS010000309.1:0-8841 GCA_041745535.1 Cyclobacteriaceae bacterium
CAGAAATTGTCATAAATATACCCAGACTAAAACTATTTCAGGGCAAATTAATCAGTAATACATCACTCCTGATCGGTTACCCGATTATACTGGCACTCACAAAAAGGAATCTGCCGAATCGCAATTGCTTCTGCCACCTGCGGGACAGGCTTATAAAGCCGCTTGCTACCAAAATTTTTTCAAATTAAATAATACAATCTGTTAATGTTTTACTTATATTGTAAAAATATCATTCGCCGCTGCCGTTTCGGCAATTCTTGTTATTCGCGCTTTCAGAAGGTTTTTATCAATAGTTTAAATTTTATGGGAAATATGTAAAAGATAATATTTCATTTTAAACCAACTCAATAAAACCACCACCCATATGTCACTTGTCATTACCTTTTTTATGACATTATTCACTGTTTTATGCTGCCAGGCACAAGACCAGGTTCATCTTTTAACAGGTGAAGTTTATGAGGGAAAAATAGAAGAAGTAGGAATTGATTCAATCCGACTTACTCAGACCCTGAACCAAAAAAAAACCAAAGAAATTATAATTCCCAATTTCAGGGTTTCTTATTTTCAACACCAGAATGGCGAACAGGAATTTATCGCTCATGACGTAATTACCCTGAAAAATAAAGTTATTCTGGCCAAAATTGTTGAGGTAACGGAAGATGATGTAAAATATCTGGATGCTCAGGACAACTCATCGGAAATCAAAAGTATTTCTCAAAATAAAATATTGTCGGTCCAGTTTGGTGAGGGCGAGCAAAAAACGCTGTATGATACTATTTTTCTTATCGATGGTGAAACCATAAAGGGAGTAGTAGTGGAATTGGGCATTGATTCGGTTTCTTTTAAAAACATAAAAAATGATAACACCCTGGATTATATCGCCAACAACCAAGTTGAAAAAATAATTTATAAATCAGGTTATGAAGAGGTGTTTAGCTTTGACAAAATTGATAAAGGTAAAGAAAATAAAAAATGGTGGAAGTTTTGGTAAACCATGGCTGTTAGGTTTCTGAAAATTTAATTGAATTAAGATGACAAATAAATTAAGTGTAATACTAATTGTTTTACTTTATTCTTTTTGTATACATCAAATTGCCTGGGCACAGGAAATTCCAAAACACGATATGCTCTATAAAAAAGACGGCGATGGCGTCGGCTGTATGATTCAGGAGGTGCTCGACGATCGGATGAAATATAAACTGGCCGATAACCCCGACGGACCCGTATACAATATTCTCAAATCTGATGTGCTACTTGCCATTAAATCTGATGGGTCATTCCTGGTGCCCGCTAACCCAGCCAGCCAGTGGGTGCAAGCCTGCAGCCAGGATTTTCATAAAATTATTACTACCGAAAGCCAGGTTATTCCTGCCAAGTTTGTGGATTCAAGCGGCGATCAGGTAAAATTTCAGGAAGCTACCGCTGACAAGGAAAATATATTAGGCAAAAAAGAAGTGTTGGCTATTGCCTACAAAACCGGTGAAATCAGTTTGCTGGCACCGCCCAAGGAAGCAGCGGCCGGACTTGGTAAGGTGGCCAGTTTCAATACATTTTCCAGCAAGGCGGTTCGAGATCAACTGAAACTCGACAAGGTGGATTACGAATATTTCACGCAACTTGCCCTTGATAAAGCCGATAAGCTAGGCTTTTATCTGAGCGAGCTTTGCAACAAAAAAGCCGACGATTTCGATAAAAAAGCCTCCGAGGAAAACGCGATTAAACTTTTTAAACACGATTCTACCTGGGTAACAGTGTCGTCGCTGAACAAAGAAGAACACCAACGTTACCGTATCAGAGAGTACCTGCGCAGAATCAGAATGCTGGCCTACGACCAGGTAGAATTGCAGTGGCGAAACATCGACTACATCACCAAACTGCGGTTGGGGCCCGATGGTAATTATTATGGCATTATTACCATCCAACAGCTTTTCCGGGGTTTTATCGATGGCAAAGTACAATATCAGGATGTAACCCAGAAAGATATTGAAGTAATGCTGACTACCTACAAGGTGGAAAAGAATGGAAAGGAAGAACTGATCTGGGATGTGTTTTTATCGGATATTGGCGTGCAGCAAACAAAAGAAAAATAACCATTGATAAAGTTTGCCTTATGCGGTTTCATATAAGATTTTCGTTTCTCTTTTTACTTATTTTACCTGAGTTGGTACTTGGACAGATCAGAAATTCGGGAGAGGAAGAGAATTTTGTGTTTCAGGTAAAACAGATGGATGAATTTATCGACCGTTTTAATAATGCCAATTATACCCCTATTAAGAAATATCTGAAAGAAAAATACAAAATTGAAGATGTAAACCGATCGGATCTTATCAAAGGCTTATTTAACCAGCAGGATCAGGACTGGAAAACCGAAGAAATAGTAGAATTTCTGGCTGATGTAACTGAAAATAAACCGCCCCCGTATCTGGATTTTTATGACAAAGGCTGGTATGCCGAATTGGACTGCGCGGGATTGTACAAGAATAAAAAAGAAAATTTTACCTTAGTACTCAGCATTGAAATCATAGAAGCAACTGGTGGTGCCAAGTGGGTGATTGAAGGAGTATCAGCCGATTTTCTGAAAATTCCCCCCATCAAAGATTATCGGAAAGGATTAAATCCGGCAAGCTACGGCACTGATTTCATGGGCCTGATAGATGCCCTGGCCGATACGGCCAATTACCAAAACTATATCAGTTCAGACCAGCAACCTTCGCAATTGTTGCTTTTTTTCGATGAATTGTATGAGAAAAAGCTGGTTTTCAAACAGGTAAACCGTATTACTTATCACTTTTTGCAAATTGACGGGTGGGCATTTCAGGTAAAAGATTTTAACAGAAATACAAAAAACTCTGGTTGGCTCATCAGCAGTTTATCCCAAGTAAATGAAGCGGAAAAGAAGATTTATCGTGAAAAAATATTATTTCTGAAGTAAATGTTGGTATTTAAATGCAGAGCTGACTAAATAAAGTTTCAGGCTACTGTCATTAACTCGATGAAAGAAGCAGGAATAGTTTGCTTCCATAACACAAAATACAACTATATGAAAAATATTTACCTTGTATATATCGGGATTTTTTTACTCCTGGTAACTCCGGCAACCGCGCAAACATTCAGCCGAGCCGATTCAGTTGAAATCAAAGACATTGCCATCCGCAACATCAATAAGTTTGAAGCACTGCTCAACCTCATTTCTCAGGAAGAAGATTATTTCAGGAAGTATGGCATTGCCGACCTGTTCAGAAAATATTATGAGGCAGGTTCTCCCGATCAGATTTTTATGGATTCCACTATTATTATCGAGGACGATATCAATCCGGGTTCTACGGCGGCTACCTTTGAAATTCCCATGCCCATTAAAGACTATCTGAACCAGTTCTTTAAAATTTATGAAAAAAGTGCCAGTGCCTCGGTATTTTTTAGCAATTTTCAGGTTTCCGAAATCTATAAAGAAGTGTATGTGCAGGTGGCCTATGAAAGTTTGTTCACCAACCGGAACAAACAATACCCCGATCGCCCATTCCAAAAGCATAAAAAGGTTGCTGACCTGAAAATTATTATCGGCAATGGAGAACCGGAAGTGTTGATTACCCACCTGGGTTTTCAAAGAACGCCCACTATTTCTAATGAGGACGCACTTGAATTTGATAGTGTATTGGTAAGCGCTACCGCAAAAAAGCCTGAAATAACCCAGGAAGCAGTAAAAGAACCTGAAAAAAAGCCTGAGGCCGTTATTGAACCTAATTTTTCTACACAAACAGACAGTCTTGAGAAAGAAGTTTCTGCCCAGGCTGACAGCAACGCGGTTGAAAAAACAGCCGTTACGGAGGTGAGATTTACCAACCTGCAAAAATCCTATACCATAGGCAACAAATTTATCCTTACCTGGGATCCTAGTCTGGGCAATCCGGCCACACTTTCCTTATACAAGGATGACAAATTCATTATCGATTTAAAAAATAACATCACCATAGACCAGTTTACCAATACTTTACCCAAAACAGGGGAAAGCGGAAAAATAAAACCGGGTAATGATTACAATTTCCGGTTATACGATTCTTCCCGCAAAGTGACCTTTGAAAGTGGCAGATTTAAAATAAAAAGTAAATTTCCACTCACCCTGCAAATACCAGTATATGCCGTTGCAGGGGTGGGTGCGTTTTTTCTAATTAAATCGTTATTAGGCCCCGGCCCCACTTCTACCGAATTTCCTGAGCCTGTAAAACCCGAATAATTATACTACGAAAATGAGGACCTCTTTTATCATATTATTTCTTTTGTATTGTCTGCAGGGCTTTGGCCAGAATTTGCAATGGGTGAAAAGTATTGGTGGGAACGGACATGACGGAACTGCCAATCAGTTAGCAAAAGATGGTGACGGCAATATCTATGCGGTGGGTCAGTTTAAAGGTACAGCCGATTTTGGGTCGGGCCAGGTACGAACCAGCACAAATGGTTCATTTGATATTTTCATCGCCAAATATACTCCGGACGGAACCTTGGACCTGGTACAGCAACTTTCTACTACCGGTGATGCCAATGGAGCCGATATTCTGGTAGATGCCGAAGGATTCATTTATATCACCGGTAATTACTCCGGCGACTTTGACCTTTTTTTCGCTTCCACTGCTACCCAGGACGCGTTTATCGCCAAATTTGACAAAGACCTTAACCTGGTAAACGAGTTTGTTATGACAGGCAGTGGCGAGGAGTCCGGGATGAGTTTAGACCGGGATGGCAATGGCAACATGTATGCGGTAGGCTATTTTACCAATACCATGGATTTTAATGCAGGACCGGTAGTGGACAATAAAGACCCTAACCCTGATCCTACGAAAAAAACACGAGACATCTGGTTATTAAAATTAAACAGTGACTTTGGATTTCAGTACAGCAAAACTATGGGAGGTAACAAAGAAGACAGCCCCACCACAGTGAAAGTGAACAACAATACCATCTACCTTTCGGGGCGATTCGAAAGCGATAATTTTACCGACGACAGTGGCCTCATCAATAAATCGCCTGTAAAAAACGCGGACATCTTCCTGGCTAAACTGGTAGACCAGGGTAGCCTCGCAACTATCAGTTTTTTCGAAACCTTCGGTGGTGAGGGCTATGAAACACCACAGGACATGGCCATTGAACAGTCGGCAAGCGATAATTTCATTTACCTATCAGGACGTACCAACGACAATGTAAGCTTTGATCCGTCCAGTAGCGATAAAATTCCCAGCAACAAAAAAGCGGGATTTATTGCCAAATACAAGGACAACGGCAATGCCGCGGGATTTATTTTCGCCAAAAGTTTTGGAGGGGAATTAAATAGCGATACCAGAAATTTGGCTACAGACCGTGCACGGGGAATTTCGCTGGGACCTGCAGGCACATTTTTCGTAACGGGTGAGTTTTACAGAGAAAAAATTACTTTCAAAGGCGACACCAAAACTTTTGAACTGGAAAATAAAAATTCTGGATTAAACGGCAATAATGTCTCTAAGAGCGATGTGTTTATCGTGGAATTTAACAAAGTCAATGGAAATGCCCTGGCTGCTTATTCCATCAACGGTCCGGATAAAGATGACGCCTCAGACGTATTGGCCGATGAGCAGGGCAATGTGTATGTTACAGGTTCTTTTGTTAATGAGGCAACTTTTGTCACTGGAAACGCTCCGGTAAAAACCCAATCAGGCAGCATCGCTGGCACCTACCTGGCAAAGTATGCCAGCATTATGCGACAAGGAAATTTTTCTACCAAATTATCACCCAAGCCCAATGGCATTTTGGAATCGCAGCCCTTGTGGGCCGACTTTAATAATGACGGGCTTCTGGATGTAGCTATTGTTTCTTATGAAGATGACGCGGACGACGTAATTATTTTTTACAAAAATTCTGGAAATAACTTTACTGAAACCCATCGAAAAATTATTGATTCTCAATCGAATTTTGATTTGTACGCTGCCGATTTTGATAACGATGGCTTTGTAGATGTGTTGGTGGATGGTGAGATTTATTACAATCAAAAAGATGGCTCTTTTGTTTCTACTGACCGCATTACCACAGGTTTTTTTTCCTCAACTTCACTGGTAGATTATAACAATGATGGTTTAATTGATATACTGCTTACCAAACTAGACCAAACCAATAATTTTGAAATACCTTTGGTAGTGTTGTTTAAGAATGCGGGGAGAAAAACCTTTACAGAAAGTACAGACTTAACCGTTGAACCATTGTTTAATAGTACAAACAGCTGGGCAGATTTCGATAAAGATGGTGATATGGATTTATTGATAGCTGGTCATACTAACTTTGGAGAAAATTTTATAGGATTATATGTAAACAATAAGGGGCTATTGCAAAAATCTTCTATTGGTTTTGCCCAATTACTGAAAAGCTATACCACCTGGGGCGATCTGGATAACGATGGCGATCTGGATATTTTACTTTCGGGTGAAGGCAATAATTTTATCTATCGAAATGAGCTGGCATCCTCCTCGTTTACAGAAATAAATTTAAGCGCTGTTACCGACCAAACCTTAAATTTCAACGGACCATTGCACCTGGGCGACTTTGATAATGATGGCGATGCGGATATAATTCGAAGTAATAATGACAATGGGCCCGGCATGCTAGAAATTCTTAGCAACGAAACCAAAGGGAATACCTTCAGTTTCAAAAAGATTTTTGACCTTCAAAATTCCGCTTTCCAGTTTCACGGTGCGGAATGGGTAGATTTCAACAAAGATGGTAAACTGGATGGAATAATTGGCACTTCGGAAATATCATTACCCATTATTTCATTAACCAATGTATTGCCCAAAACAAATACCCTTCCCAATGCCCCTTCCGGATTATCCTTCGCTGTTGATACGGAAGATCCGACCGGAAAAACCGTAATTTTTTCCTGGCAACCGGGTAGCGACAAAGAGACATCGGCAAGAAGTTTATCTTACAGCATCAGGGTGGGCACCGCTGCGGGTGGAAGTCAAATAATGCCAGCACTTGCCTTACCAGGTGGCACGCGCGTAACCAACCAGTTATTGGGCAATGCCAATCAGGCAACCAGCTGGCACCTCACACTTCCTGCATTTGGCACCTATTTCTGGAGCGTACAGTCAGTCGACCAAAGCTTTGCCGGATCTAAATTTGCCCAGGAACAAAGCTTTACCATTGTGGATCCGAATACACCGGTAATTACAGCATTAAATCCCAGTACCGGTGAAGCAGGCACGCAGGTTACCATCAACGGACAAAAATTTGGCGATAATCCAAACCTGGTAACAGTTCGGTTTGGCAAGGGAATCCTGAGTGGAATAACACTGGTAGATACTGAAAACATTACTTTTCAGGTACCTGATAGCTTACCTGGAAATTATGATGTATCGGTTACTGTAAATGGCCTTGCATCAAACACCAGAACATTTACAATTTCCAGCGTCCTTTCTCCTGTAGTATCCGCACTAACACCCGATTCTGTGGCTACCGGAACAGCCTTAACCATTACCGGGGAAAATTTTGGTACTGACCAAACCAAGGCTTTAGTTATTTTTACTGAAAGCGGAATTAGTATCGCTACCCTCCAAACATTTACTTCATTCACCAACCAGACCATTGGGCTAACGGTGCCTGATTTGTTAACCGGTAAATATGAGATAATTGTAAAAATAAATACCTTGGAAAGCGCGCCCAAACCCATTACGGTGGTAAGGGTACCGACCTTTACCGCTATTGATCCTAATTTTCTTTTTGAAGGAACAACCAGTACCCTCACCATTAGCGGGTCTCAGTTTGGTGCCGATCCGGCACAAATTCTCATTACTTTTACTGATTCTGTAAATACAACCCTCAAAACTACGCTTTCACCTACCAGCGTTACTGCGGATAATCAGATTCAGTTCACATCACCGGCATTACCAGTTGGGGATTACATAGTGGACATAAGAGTGCGGGGCGTACCGGCTTCAGTAACGCATAAATTTATGGTGATACCAGAGAACAATCCATCCATCACCTCGCTGTTGCCCGAATCAGCGTTGCCGAATCAGAATCTGACAATTTCAGGTAAGAATTTTGGAACCAATTCCAGCCTTGTTTTGGTAGTTTTCTATCAAAGCGGTTCACCGGTAGACACCATTACAACTTTTACCACATTCACTGATTCTTCCATTGAGTTAAATATTCCGGAACTTGCTCCAGGAGGCTATACCATTGGGGTTACCAAAGAAGGAAAATCTTCCAATACCCAATCGTTTACCATACCTAATGTTACGCCTACCCCAGTGATTGAAAGTGTTACACCCGACCGGATAACAGCTGGCACTGCTGTTTCGCTCACCATTACAGGAAGTCAGTTAGGCACTGTAGCTGCCGACATCCTGATTACTTTTACCGATGAGGCAGACCAAACGCATATAGAGACCGCAACCCAGGTTAAAGATGAATCAACGGTTACACTGGCCTCCCCTACGCTTTCTGCCGGCACATACACCCTTACGGCTGCTGTGAAGGAAGTTTCAGCCAGCGGTTCCCTAACCTTTGTGGTATCGGAACCTACAGATGATCCGGTAATTGATGATATCTCTGTTGGTGGCGGCAAAACCGATGATCCGGTTACGATTGGCGGCAGTAATTTTGGGTTGGATCCAAAAGTATTTTTTGTAGCTGGAACTGATTCAACAGAAGCTGAAATAACCAGTAAATCTGATACCCTGATTGTATTTGCCATTCCCGATTCACTGGCAGATGGCTCCTATACCATTGCGGTGGTGGCTTCAGTAGGCCGATTTGTAAATGTTGACGCACCCTTTACGGTTGATAATACGGCTCCCCAAATTACAGATTTGAATA
>JBGTIS010000310.1:0-25153 GCA_041745535.1 Cyclobacteriaceae bacterium
CAGCGGAAAGAGATTCTGCTTTATTAAAAAGAAAGTTTTAAATATCATTACTTGTTTCAGTTATTTTCCGCTCCTCATTAACATTTATTATTTTGATATAATAAGTTTAAAGCTATGAGAATTATTAGTCTGGACATAAAAAATATTGGCCCATTTCGCCAAGGACATATTGATTTTATTAATGAGGATGTTAAAACGGAAAAACCACCTGTGACTATTATTACAGGAGAAAATGGGACTGGCAAAACAATAATAATAGATGCTATAAGAGGTGTGTTATATGGAGATCGGCAACCTAAGCTTGAAAGGAATATTGTTAGTAATGAGGATAATTTTTTAATTAAAGTACAATTAAATATTTCAAATGAAAATTTGTCATTAGAATCAAAAAGTTTTAATACCCATGGCGCATTGTTTCATGATAATATTAATTTCAGCAATAAATTCCATGAGAAAAATCAAGAAAAAGATTGGGTGGTTGATAATTGGACTTCCAGATTAGCGACAGATAATTTCGATATTAAAGGTTTGGTAATTCCAGACCCTGAGAGTTATTTGTTAGATGCCCTGAGTGGTATACATAAAAATGTTGAGGTTACTCAGCTAATAACTTATTTCGATTACCTGAGAAGTAGTGAAGACCCTAAAGAAATGGATTTAGGCGAAGCTCTGTATGAAACAATAAAAAAAATTATACAACTAAGCCTTAATAATGGCAAACTTAAGCATGTCGCTAGAAAGTCATTACAGCCTGTTATTGAACAAAACGGTCAGGAAATCACCTTGGATAAATTAAGCAGTGGAAACTTGTACTTAATACAACGTATGGTTTCGATGTTGGGTAAAATGTATGCGGTTAATGTATTAAGTAAAAAGCCCATTAGCGAATTATGTAATGCTCCTGGTGCATTATTAATTGATGAAGCAGAAAATCATCTCCATCCAAAATGGCAAAAAACATTTATTAATAGTATTTTAGAAATATTCCCTAACCTGCAAATTATTCTTACTACGCATTCTCCTTTCATTGTCGCGTCTGTAGAAAATGCCAGAATTTATGTGTGTGAATCCAGAACTGATCATTCTGAAATTGTAGATCAGACTGATGAATATGCCAACAAACCTGTTGATGAAATATTGCTAAGTCCTCTGTTTAATACACAACCCTTTAATGAGCAGATCAGCAATTTAATTGCTAAAAGAAAAAAAGCTATTGCAGCATGAGATACAGAGACTTAGAATAAAATTGAGATAAAATTAAAGGCAATCAATCCTGAATATTTCTCTTATTTTGATATAGAAGATTTACTAGGGAATATTTCAGGAAAATGAGATTTATTAAAAGATTGCCTAAACCAGCGATTCTGGGAAAAAATGAAATAAAATGGAGGGATGCTTTTGCGAATAGTAATAAAAATCGTCCCGATTCTAGCAAATATGCCCATACTCAGATTAATAAAGTAACCCATTCAATTTTTGAAATTATATAGAAGTAAATCCATGCGAGAATATTGTTCATTTTTTATCATCTTTTTGTGTTTCATTATTTTTTCCGCCAAAGGGCAGGAAATGCCTGAAATGGCACAGCCGCCATTTTTGAGTTACCAGCAAAGCAACTGGGTAGATTCGGTGTTTAATACCCTGTCGGCGGAAGAAAAAATTGCCCAGCTCATTATGGTAGCCGCGTATTCCAATCGGGGTCCGGAACATATGCGGGAACTGCTTAGCATGGTGAAAAACCAGAAAGTAGGCGGTTTCATTTTTTTTCAGGGTGGACCGGTACGTGAAGGCTATATGATTAATAAATTACAGGCTGCTTCTAAAGTACCGCTGTTAATCGCCATGGATGCCGAATGGGGTGTAGGCATGCGCCTGGACAGTACCATGAACTTCCCTTACCAGATGACGCTGGGTGCCATTCAGAATAATGGCCTTATTTATGAGATGGGGCAGGAAATTGGCCGGCAGATGAAAAGGGCAGGGCTTCATTTTAATTTTGCTCCGGTAGTAGATGTTAACAACAATCCGGGCAATCCGGTAATCAACTACCGTTCTTTTGGCAGCGATAAATACAATGTAGCTGAAAAAGGAATTGCCTATATGAAAGGGATGCAATCCAGTGGCTTGCTGTGTTCGGCCAAGCATTTTCCCGGACATGGCGATACCGATACCGATTCGCACTACGATTTACCACTGATCGGCCATAGCCGTGAAAGGCTGGATACCCTGGAACTGTATCCTTTCCGTGAAATTATTGGTGCGGGGATCAGTGGGGTAATGGTCGCTCATCTGAACATTCCGGCGCTTGATCCGGAAGGCAACTCGGCTTCTACGCTTTCCAAACCCATTATTTCAGATTTGTTGAAAGAAGAGATTGGTTTTCAGGGAATTGTGGTAACCGACGCCATGAACATGAAAGGGGTAACCAAAGGGAATACACCCGGCGTGGTGGATATGAAAGCCATTCTGGCCGGTAACGATCTGCTGGAGTTTACAGAAGATGTACCCAAAGCCATTGAAGAAATTAAAAAAGCGGTGGCAGCCGGTCAAATTAGTCAGGCAGAAATTGACCTGCGATGTAAAAAAATTCTGGCGGCCAAACAGTGGGTGGGGCTCGATAAGTTCCAACCTGTTGAATTACAGAATTTGTTTACGGAAATGAATAACCCAACCGCTGAACTGCTGAACCGCAAGCTTATGGGCGCTGCCTTAACGGTTTTGAAAAACAACGCGAACCTGATGCCACTTCAGCGACTGGATACCTTAAAAATCGCTTCCATTTCCATAGGTAAATCACAGGAAACCGATTTTCAGAAAATGCTGAGCCTGTATACGGGCATGGATGTATTTAACTTAGGCGAAAAGAGCACCGCGGCGCAGATCAGCGCCGTAAATTCCAAAATCAAAAATTATAACCTGCTGCTTGTAGGCGTGCACGAAACAGGCCGCAGACCTAATAACAAACTGGGGCTATCCGCTGAGCTCAACAACTTCGTGGGCGAACTGGCCGCTTCAGGAAAAGCTATAGTAAGTGTTTTTAAAAATGCCTATGTGCTGGATAAACTCAAGAATATCAATAGTGCCCAAGGGCTTATTGTTACCTACGAAGACAATAAGAATGCAGAAGAATTAACGGCCCAATTAATTTTCGGCGGCATCAGTGCTTCAGGCCGGTTGCCGGTTGCCGTCAACGATAATTTCAAACTGGGAGATGGATTGGATGTGACCGGTAATATTCGGTTTAACTATACCTTACCTGAAGATGCCGGCATGAATTCAGCTATATTATATGCAGGCATCGACTCGCTGGTACAGGAAGCCATGGACATGAAAGCCATGCCGGGTTGCCAGGTACTGGTGGCCAAAGACCGGAAAATAGTTTTTTATAAATCCTATGGCCTGCAAAGCTATTTTGATACCGTTAAGGTGAAAGATACCGATATGTACGATATGGCTTCCGTTACCAAAGTATCGACCGCGTTGCCAGCCCTAATGAAATTATATGATGAAGGTAAATTTGATCTGGAAGGTCATCTGGACGATTACCTCCCTGATTTTAAACACTCTAATAAAACCGAGGTAACATTTCGAGAAATACTAACTCATCAGGCAGCACTTAAAGCCTGGATTCCTTTCTGGAAAAGCACCATCCGAAAAAATGGAAGTTATCGTTGGGGAACATTAAAAACAGATTCCTCGGCTCGTTTTCCTTTCAAACTGGCAGATAACCTGTATATGTTTAAAAATTATAAACACAAGATTTATAAAGCAATTAAAAAATCGCCTCTGGAACCCGAAAAGAAATATCTGTATTCTGATTTGAGTTTTTACCTTTATCCCGAAATTGTCTCCAACCTGTCGGGCGAAGATTTTCCCACTTTTCTGGCAGAAAATTTTTACCGTCCTTTAGGTGCCACTACGCTTACCTATAACCCTTTGAATAAATTTCCTTTGAAAAGAATTGTGCCGACGGAAAGCGATTTTTATTTCAGGCATGAAACCATTCATGGGAAGGTACATGACGAAGGGGCCATTATGATGAAAGGTATTTCTGGTCATGCCGGGTTGTTCGCCAATGCCAATGATTTAGCAAAACTCTTGGAAATGTATCTGGAAAAAGGCACTTATGGTGGTGAGCGATATATTGCTGATTCTATCCTGGAAGAATTTACCCGCTATCAGTTTCCCGCTAATGATAACCGGCGGGCACTGGGGTTTGATAAACCCAATTTGATATACGTAGAAAACGGAAATGTCGCCAAAGATGCCAGCCCGGCCAGTTACGGCCACACCGGATTTACCGGCAATATGTTCTGGATTGATTCTGAATATAATCTGGTTTATATATTTCTGTCAAACCGGGTGCATCCTACCCGTGAAAATACAAGACTGTATAGCCTGAATACCCGCACCAAAATACAACAGGTACTGTACGATGCCCTGGAAAAACCGCCCATGTCTCAGGTAACCAGATAATCAGCACATGACCAGCCCGAATTAATCAGGTTTTTGTATTTTCCTGAACCAACTGCTGTACGTTGCGTAGTTTATTGTAGTATGGCTAATTGAAGCCCAATCAAAATCTGATTGTTGTACGAGTAAACAACTTATTAACCTTAAAAAATCACAACTATGGTTACTATCCTTGAAAATCAGGACGATGATGTGCTGGCATTTCGCATTATTGGGAAAATTTCTAAAGAAGAAGTAGACAAAGTATCAGATCTGCTGGATACAAAGCTGAAACTTCACAAAAAGATAAAGCTGTATGCCGAGATAAAGGAGCTGGAAGGCTACGAATCGATAGATGCATTATTTGCCGATCTGAAATTAAGCTTGCAGCACTTCAATGATGTGGAAAAGGCTGCCATTATTACCGAAGAAAAATGGATTCATAATCTGACCCACATTGCCGATAAAATTATTGGCGGCGAGGTTCGACATTTTCATGTGGCCCAGGAACCGGAAGCTTTACAATGGGTAAGTGCCTGATACAGATATTATTCTGTAGTTACTGAATCCGCTAGAGGCTCCTGTTGGACCATCTGTTTCAACGATTGGCTCAAATTATTCAGTTCCCGGGCAGCTTCCTGAAATTTTTTCTGCCCATTTAGCTCCAGGTATTTCTCGAAAGCCTGATTGGCCTGTTGTGCCAGCTGATTAAAAGAATCGGAGCTCTTTGCAGTTTCTGATTTCTGTTCCTCCCCTTCGTTGGTAGTATTCGTAACAGCCAGCAGCGCCGATTTGTCAAATAATCCGGCCAGTGCATCGTCAAAATTAGGGGCATAGCTTAAATTATCGCCATGCATTACCACCACGAGCCGCAGTTCCGGGTAAGCCGCGGTTTCCGATTGCAGATAAATAGGTTCTACATAAATAATAGTTTCTTCTACAGGAATTGCCAGCACATTTCCCCTGATTACCTTGGAACCTCGCTGGTCCCATAAGGTTAACTGTCCGGAAAGGAAGCTATCCTGATCAATTTTAGTTTCTACCTGTTGCGGTCCCAATATTCTTTTTTCTTTGGGGAATTTATAAGCCAGAAACCGGCCATAATTATCCCCGTCGCTCAGGCCGGCAATCCAACCCGCCAGTACCTGTCGGTTTTTGGGCGTAAATGGTTGTATCAGTACAAATTCAGGCTTGTCTGATTCAGGCAATTGCCACATAATATAATAAGGCTCTACTGGTTGTACCTGATTATAGTATTTTTCCGTAGCCCTGATCCACAAATCTTCCTGATTATAAAATACTTCCGGGTCTGTCATATGGTATTTGGCATATACCAACCCCTGAATCAGGATCATTTTTTCCGGATACCGGATGTGTTTTACTAGCGATTCGGGCATTTCACTTTTGGGTTTGAACAGACCGGGAAAAATTTTGTCCCACACCTGAATAATCGGATCTTCCTCGTCTGCGATGTAAAAATCGACGGTACCATCGTAAGCATCTACCACAGCTTTTACTGAATTGCGAATGTAATTAATACCGCTTAATTCCCGTCCTGCATTGGTGGTCAGGTTCTGCCGGTATTCACCTTCGGTGTATTCAATATTTTCTCTGGCATAAAAAGGCTCGCTGTAAGGATAATTATCGGAAGTGGTATAGGCATCGATCATCCACTTTAACCTGCCCTGGTCCAGCACAATATAAGGGTCATTTTCAAAATGAAGGAAAGGCGCCAGTAATTCAACTCTCTTTTGTATCTGTCGGTGAAACATGATCCTGCTTTCTTCGGTAGGATAGTCGGAAACCAGGAGTTTGGTGCCATCGAACATATAACCGAAAACGAACTTTCTCCACAAATTGCTGATTTGTACGCCACCTTTTCCGGCATAGCGCACATAGGTGTTGTCTTCGCCATTAGGATAATCAAATTCTTCTTCTTTAGAGTTTACAATTACATGGCTGTCGGTAAGTTCACCATAGTAAATCTCAGGTCTTTCTACCTTTAATTCGGGATATTCAGCTTTGGGTGGAATGTCTTTGATGAGCAAACGGGGCAAGCCCTGGTCGGTAAAGTCGTGCACAGTGGTAAGGGTAATGCCATACCCATGGGTATATTTAAAGCGCTTATTGACAAAAGTCTGGCTTTGCGTCGGCAAGTTAGAAACTTCCATTTCGCGCGCCGAAACCATGACTTCCTGGTATTTGCCATCAATCATGTAGCGGTCCAGATCCAGGTCATTAAATTCATAATACAGGCGGATTTCCTGAAACTGTTTGTATACAGCATCCAATGCCCGCCAGTCCCAAAGCCGTACATTGTCAAAAAGATTCTGGTTCCGGCTGATAATAGCTGGTTCCAGAATTTCCGATGCCGGAAACTCTCTTTCTTCTACCTTGTCTAACCGGAAAGCCTGTCGGGTAAACTCAATGTTATGGGCGATATATGGTTTTTCAAAAGTAATTTCATTGGGTTCTACCCGCAACCATTGAAAAAGTCCCGGTATGGCCGACAAAGCGATAAACCAAACCGCCAGGGTAAAACCCAGCGTTACGAATGGAACCAGAAAAGCACCTGCAGAGAAATAATAAACTTTCATCATATAATGATAAATCATTCTTCTGCCTGCAGGAATCAGAATTAATAATCCCATGATCGCGGTAAATATCCAGATAAAATTGTAGGCAGGCAGTCGGATATGCACATCAGTCCAGCCCGGACCGGTAGCGGCTCCCCAGTTGGAATACATCAGCTCGTAGCGATCCAGAAATTTACTATAGGCCAGTACGAACAGAAACAGGGCAGCACAGATATAAAATGAAGAAAATACGCGGTTATTTTGTAGCCGCACATTTTCCAGCGACTCTACCTGAAAGGTGTTGTTTACTTTTCTGAGAAAAATGGCGGACAGCGAAGTAATGAGCGCCACCAAAGTAAGAAGAACCAGAAGCGCGTACAGGTTCCTGAGCAGGGGATAGGTAAACAGGTAAAATCCGGTATCTTTCCCAATAATAGGATCAGTAACCGAAGTAGATACGCCGTACCAGAACTTCAGGAAAGCCTCCCAGTTGGCCGAACCCCACAAAGCACTTAAAAATCCACCCACCAGCGAAGCCAGGTTTCTGAGATATTTCCCTTTGGAAGCAATGGAAAAGGTAAGCAGATACACCAACAAAGCTCCTCCCAGAAAAGGAATGACCAGCATGCCGGTTTGGGTAAGCGTAAGCGTCCAGAATCTTTTTCCGTACCCCACGGCATCGAACCATAACATTTCTCCCCAGAAATTTATAAAGTGCGGTGATAGGAAGGTGACCAGCCCCACCATAATGCCCAGCCATACCTGCCAGTATTTGTTCTTTTTTAATCCCAATACCACCAGAGTGATGGCCAACCCCATAAACAACAAAAAGAGCACCGTATACATAATATTTTTCTTGGTCAGGTAGCAAGTAAGCCGAAAAAATCAAAAAACCTAAATCCAGGTTGATTTTTTGGCAATCTATTCTATTTAAGAAGAAATTCAGAAAAATGTTCAAGATTTTTGAAATCCTGAAACTGTGTGGTGAAAAGCAATTCGTAAAAGCGTTGGTAACCAGACCATAATACCACAATCAGGTACGTACAGCAAGCCGAAAACGCGACCCATCAGGGTACTTGCCAGCCATCGGGTTTTCCAAAAGCATGCACCATGGTCAGCTTTTCAGAAAGTGAAATACCGCCCGGATTGATACCAGGTTCGCCTTCTGGCAAAGGTACACCTAATTCCTTAAAATAGCCTTCCCAAATGGGAAAAGTCGCTCCGGTATCCGGATCCACAAAGGTCATGGGTTGCAATTCAAAAACCGGCTGATTATGGTTAGCTCTTTTAAACACTTCATACACCATTTCTGAACAGTAATACCGGTCGTCGGTAATATCATATACCGGGTCGTAAGCATGGCCTATCAGGGTGAAAGCTTCGCGGAGGGCTGTCGGTATCAGGTACTGAAATTCCGGTTTCAGCCTTCCTGCCAGCACTTTAGGGGCACCATGCCGGTCCACACTTCGGTTTAAAAAGGTATCCAGTGGCGTTAAAACCACTCCTTTGGAAATGGCTTCAATTAGGTAGAGCTGGCCGGGATCTTTTTCATTATTCACCACCAGCCCCATGTGCGAAAAACTAGCACCCTGATAGCCTACTGTAACTTTTTCAATGGCATCGCAATAAGCACCGCAGTCCGAATCCTGAAAAAGAAAATCGCCAGGCAAGAGGTTAAAGGCTTCCTGTGCCCATAAACTTCGCAGAAATAAAAGTAAAAAGCCGCTTGTGCCAATGAGTTTCCTTACCATTTTGAAAGAATTTTTTTTACTTATTTCTTAAAAGGGATTCTGTAAAAAACGTAATAATCAAAACCAAAGCTGGTGCGGTCTTCCCCTTTGCTGCCAAAGCCGGGTACATCGTATGGAATCAGGGAAGGATCGCCTTTTATACTTTTCAGAAAGCGAAACTGCATGGTGTAACCAAAAAAGATATTGCTCACAATTTTAATTTTCATGCCCGCCACCATTTCCAGCCACCAGGCAGTTTGATTAATGTTTTGCCGGTTAAAAGTATAGTCGCCCCAAACCGGGTTTTTCGCGTCAAAGGTAACATCACTTTTCATGTTACTTTGCGCGTACCGCAGGCCAAAAGTAACTACATTGTTATTGGCTTTCTGGCTTTTGGTCTCTTTGTCTTTAAAAAAATTCACATCCACCCCAACTTTAAAATAGTTGCCCCGGGTAGTATACTGATAGGGCAACACAATGGCAGTGTCGGAGGCTGCCTCGGCCAATCCTCTGGCATATTCGGTATGCCCAAAGTCGGCTACCAGCATATACCGGTCTAACGCCAGGTCGGCCTCAAGCGAATATTCTTTGTTAACCGCATCGAAAAAAGAAGCTTTTAACGCATCGGTGATGGAAACGCCTACACGCAGAGCAGCAGGGGTAAAGTTACGTACGGTATCAGGCGGTACTGGCAGCCTGATGTCCTGGCAAACTGCCACTTCCGTAAAGATGAGCAGGCAGCTAAGGCTAAGGAAAGATTTCCACATTAAGGTCATGATAACTTCTTAAATCTCGATTGATAATGGCAATGGAATCAAGGCTGGTATGTACCAATTGCAGGGTGTCGTACAGTATCTGAGGCGCGCACACCCGTGCGATCTGCTCCATTCTTTCAATGTAACGGAACGTAAGCGTATCTACAACCGGTATCCCTTCCACCGTTTTCTGAAAGAAATATCGCGCCTGTTCTTTTCCGGCCTGTACCGGTAGCCTTACGGATGACAATGTATCGTTGGTGTACAAAATTTTTCCCTGGTCATCGTATACTGAGTTGTAGAAAAAAGCGGTATCAATTTTCTGACGCTTTGCAGATAACTTAAAAAAGTCAGCTTTAATTTCAGCAATATTCTGGTTCAGGCAACTGTATACATCTATATTGACCGAATTGTCGGTATCCACTTTACTTTTAAGCACGAGGGTAGAGTCAAAGCTGGTAGCAGCAACGCTGAGTTCGGCATAGCGCTGGTCAAACCCGCATTCCGGTGAAATGAGCAACTGTTCTGTTTTATAGGCCAGGGTAAGCGTATCCACCCTGTCTTTTCTGAAAAAATAAAAGGTGGAAGTGTTTGCCTCCGGGTTAAGGGGTAAAATCGTATTTGTGAGCGTGGTATCAGGCCAGGAAATCAGCACATTATCTTCGGTAACCACATTTACCATAAAAAGGGTATCGCCCTGGCTAATTCTGGCTATGCGCTTGAAAGCCACTTTTACCAGCGAACCGTTTTCTGTAGTGCAAACGGTATTTTTTTCACATGCCGTGGCGAATACAAAAAAAGAAAGGAAAAAGAGTAATACAGAATGTGTTCTTAAAAAGTGTATGCTATTGAAACTCATATTTTAGCTGGTAAATCTTTCATGCGTTTATCACCTCCTTTGTTATCACATTGTTGCAATTACGGGTCTTTTACTGTTTTACCACCCAACTGTTCGTTATTTGCGAAACCGTTTGCTAATTTTGCCGTTGATTAGTGCCGCACCAACCAACAAAGGTAAAGGATTGAAAACAAAAGGATTAAAAAAAGATAAAGTAAATATTGTAACGCTGGGTTGTTCCAAAAACCTGGTAGATTCCGAAGTAATGCTCACCCAACTGAAGGGTAATGGCATTCACGCTACCCATGAGTCGGAAAAAGCAGGTGCGAACATTGTTATCGTGAATACCTGTGGTTTTATCGACAACGCCAAACAGGAATCCATCGATACGATTTTGCGGTATGCGGAAGCCAAAAACGAGGGAAAAATTGAAAAGCTATACGTAACCGGTTGCCTTTCTCAACGCTATAAAGACGATCTGGAAAAGGAGATTCCTGAAGTGGACGCGTATTTTGGTACCATGGACCTGCCTTTTCTGTTGCGCAAATTCAATGCGGATTATAAGCACGAACTGGTTGGAGAGCGCATTACTACCACAGCCCGGCATTTTTCATACCTGAAAATTTCTGAGGGCTGCGACCGGCCCTGTTCTTTCTGTGCCATTCCGCTGATGCGGGGCAAACATCGTTCAAAGCCCATTGAAGAAATTGTGAAGGAAGCAAGCACCCTGGCTAAAAATGGTACCAAAGAACTGTTGCTGATTGCCCAGGATTCTACCTACTATGGGCTGGACCTTTACAGGAAAAGAAATTTATCGGAATTGCTCAGACATCTCTCTGATGTACCGGGCATTGAATGGATTCGCCTGCATTATGCTTTTCCTTCCGGTTTTCCGCTGGATGTGCTGGATGTAATGGCCGAGCGCCCTAACATTTGCAATTACCTGGATATGCCGCTGCAACACGGATCCACCAAAATGCTGCGACTGATGCGTCGGGGCACTACCCGCGAAAAAACAGCGCGACTGATCAGTACCATCCGGGAAAAAATTCCTGGCCTTACCCTGCGCACCACTTTAATTGCCGGACATCCGGGCGAAACCCGGCAGGATTTTGAAGAAATGATGGATTTTGTAGAGGAAACGCGATTTGACCGGCTGGGCATTTTTCCTTATTCACATGAAGAAGGGACCCATGCTTTTGGTATGGACAACAATGTTCCAGAAAAACTGAAACAAGCGCGGGCCAATGCCGTTATGGAATTGCAAGAGCAAATTTCCTTTCAAAAAAATCAGGAGAAAATAGGAAACGTGTACAAGGTCTTGATCGATCGTAAAGAAGGTGGGTATTTTATAGGCCGGACGGAAGCCGATTCGCCTGAGGTAGATAATGAAGTATTGATTCCGGCAGAAAACCATTACCTGAGACTTGGAGATTTCGCTCAGATTAGCATCCATGATGCTTCGGCATTTGACCTGTTTGGAGAGCCCGCGCAGGTGCTGCCCTTGCAAAAAATTACGACATAATTACAAGCATGACCTTAGAGCAATTACCCCTGGAAGATACGCATAGTTTTTCCGATCTGTTTTTAGCCTATTTATCCGGTACCGAATCTCTCAAAAATTTTTATAATCATCCGCCTGTTCTGGAAAGCTTTGAAAAGCAGATAAAAGAAAAATCTTTCCCGAAAGAAACCCGGCATATCCTGCAAAAAGCATTGCAAAAGCAATACGATGGCTTTGACAAATCGGCATCGCTGGTTAAAAACATAGAATCGGTTACCGATGAAAAAACTTTTACGGTAACCACCGGCCATCAGCTGAATATTTTTACAGGGCCTTTGTACTTTATCTATAAAATTATTACGGTAATTAATGCCTGCAAAGAACTGCAGAAAAAATATCCGGAATACCGTTTCGTACCCGTATACTGGATGGCTTCTGAAGACCACGATTTTGAAGAAATTAACCACTTTCAGTTATTTGGTAAAACTTACCAGTGGGAAACCGAGCAAAAAGGAGCTGTAGGCCGATTTAATCCCAATAGCATCGAGTCGGTACTGGACGATTTGCCTGAAAGAATTGAATTGTTCGAAAAAGCCTATCGCGAACACAAAACCCTGGCCGATGCCACCCGATGTTACGTAAACGATCTGTTTGGCGAAGAAGGGCTGGTAGTGCTGGATGCCGACGATGCTGACCTGAAAGCCTGTTTTCAGGAAGTAATGCTGGACGACGTGTCGCGACATATCGCTAAAAAGCTGGTAGACGATACCTCTACAAAGCTGGAAGAATTGGGGTATAAGAGCCAGGTATATGCTCGGGAAATCAATTTCTTTTACCTGGACGATCAGCTTCGGGAACGGATTGTGTATGAAAAAGGGAATTATTATGTAGTGAATACGGAAAAGAAGTTTTCTGAAGCGGAAATAAAAGCACTCATTCAGCAACATCCTGAAAAATTCAGCCCCAACGTAATTCTTCGCCCCCTGTACCAGGAGATGATATTGCCAAACCTTGCCTATGTGGGTGGCTCCGCCGAAATAGTGTACTGGCTGCAACTTAAGTCTGTTTTTGATCATTTTAATACGGCCTTTCCTGTTTTAATGCCCCGCAATTTCGCGCTTGTGATCAGCAAAGCGCATTCGAGGCGTATGCGCAAAATTTCATTGAACTACCGCGATTTGTTTATGGAAACCCAAAGCCTGATCAGCAAATTTCTGGAAGCAAACGCCGAACACAGCCTGCAGCTGAAGCAGGAAAAAAAGGTAATGGAAGAAGTATTCGCTTCTATTAAACACAAAGCCATGGCCGTGGATAAAAGTCTGGAAGGATTTATTGGCGCGGAAATTAATGAAATAGACAAAATACTGATTGTTATAGAAAAAAGGTTGAAAAAATCGGAAGAGAAAAATCAGGCTACCGCGGTGAAACAAATTGAAACCCTCAAAGAAAAATTATTTCCCGGCAATTCATTACAGGAAAGAAAAGACAATTTTTTGAACTTCTATATCAATAACCTGAAATTTATTGAGGAAGTAACCAGTCAGTTAGCACCTTTCGACTATCGGTTTAATGTATTAATAGAAGAAGACTCTTAGTACAAAGCTTTGTTTATTAATTTCGCATAAACCGCTCCCTCTAGTATATTTAGCTTCCAAAACGTTATACTTTTACTTTTTTAAGATAGATTTACACCATATTTTATCTTTATATAAGTGAATTTAAATAAAACGCGCTGTGTTATGGCTGAAAATATAGACCATCGTATTTCTCAGGCTGGCATTGGGTTTAAAAATGAACCGGCCTGTGAAAATCAAAAATTAAGCATATGAAAATAATTATCGCGGGGGCAGGGGATATTGGCGTACACCTGGCCAAGTTGCTTTCTTACGAAAACCAGGATATCACGATTATCGACCTTAATCCTGAGCGGCTTCGGCAAATAGGCAATCAGATTGACGTAGCTACCATTCGGGGGAGTTCCACTTCTTTTAAAACGTTGCAGGAGGCCAATGTGGGCGAATCTGATCTGCTGATCGCCGTTACCGACCTGGAAGCAGTAAATCTGGCAACGTCCTTTATCGCGAAAAATCTGGGAGCAAAACGCACCATTGCCCGGATTTCCAACGAAGAGTTTCTGTATAGTAAAGATATTTTTGACCTTAAAAACGCGGGTATCGATGAACTCATCTCACCCGAATCGCTGGCAGCGCGCGAAATTAAGCGGTTGTTGCGAAAAGCCGCGGTAACCGATACTTTCGAGTTCGATCAGGGAATCCTGTCATTAATTGGTATATCGGTGAATGATGAAAGCCGATTGGTAAATCGTACTTTGTCAGAAACAGCAAGGTTAAATCCGGACAACACCTTTATTACGGTGGCGGTGCTACGGGGTAGCCAAACTATTATCCCCAAAGGAGATACCATTATACATCCGAATGACCATGTCTATTTTATTGTACAACCCGACGGCGTAGATCATGTATTGAGCCTCACCGGTAAAAAGAAAATAGAAATCAAGGATCTGATGATTCTGGGTGGCAGCAAAGCCGGCGTGCATACAGCCAGAAAACTGAGCGGTACTTACCGGATCAAAATAATTGAGCAGGATAAGGAAAAATGTTTTGAGCTGGCCGATCAGATTCCCAATGTGCTGGTAATTAATGGCGACGGACGGAATGTGGAGTTGCTGGAGGAAGAAGGTTTAGGGAATATGGATGCCTTTATCGCGTTAACCGGAAATTCGGAAACCAATATCCTCAGCTGTTTGGTAGCCAAAGACAAAGGTGTAAAAAAAACCATCGCCATGGTAGAAAACATGGATTACATCCATTTGAGCCAGAATATGGGCGTAGATACCATGATTAATAAAAAGCTGATCGCGGCTAATTTTATTTTCAGGTACATCAGAAAAGGGCAGGTAGTTTCGCTAACCGGTATTCACGGTGTAGAGGCCGAAATTCTGGAATACGAAATCAAAGATAACTGTAAAATAACCAGCAAAGAGTTAAAAAATCTGGATTTCCCAAAAGAAGCAGTAATTGGTGGCGTCATCAGAAATGGGAAGGGTTATATTGCCATGGGTAATTTTAAGTTCAATGTTCACGATAGGGTAGTAGTGCTTAGTAAAAGAGAAGCCCTGCCTGAAGTAGAAAATTTTTTTAAGTAATGCCTGATATCCATTTCGATAGTTGGCCTGAATTTGTTTCTTAGATCCAGTATTTTCATGAATTTTAATTGGAAGGTTATTATTAACATCCTTGGTGTTTTGCTCGGTTTTAACGGGCTTTTTATGTTTTTTTGCCTTCCCTTCTCTTTTTTTTATAAAGAAAATGACTGGCTGTCCATCGTGGTATCAGGCAGTATTTCCGTACTAATTGGCGGCGGTACCTGGCTCATTACCAAAAAACAAAAGGATAAAGAGTTGCGAAGGCGCGATGGTTTTCTGGTGGTAACCCTGGGTTGGGTACTGATATCTTTTTTTGGTTCTTTGCCCTATGTCTTCAGCGGCGCTATTCCCGGTTACCCGGATGCTTTTTTCGAATCGATGTCGGGTTACACCACTACCGGGGCCACCATTCTGACCAACATTGAAGTACTGCCACGCGATATTATTTTCTGGCGCAGCCTTACCCAGTGGATCGGTGGTATGGGTATTATTGTATTAACTGTGGCCATTCTGCCCATTTTGGGTATTGGCGGCATGCAGCTGTTCCTGGCGGAAGCGCCTGGTATATCACCCGATAAACTCAAACCCCGGATTCAGGATACGGCCAAAAGGCTCTGGATTATTTATCTCATCCTTACGCTTTTACAAACTGTGCTGCTCATTATTGGGGATATGAGCTTTTTTGATGCCATTAACCATAGCCTTACCACCATGGCTACCGGTGGCTTTTCCCCGAAAAACGCCAGTATTGCTTTTTATGAGTCACCTTACCTCCAATATGTGATCATTATTTTTATGTTTCTGGCGGGCACCAGCTTTACGCTCAATTATTTTCTGATTAAAGGAAAACTGATAAAAGTGTGGCAGAATGAGGAGTTTCGCTATTACCTGTTTATTATCCTTATATTTTCTGTAATTGCTGCTGCTGGCGTTTTCTGGATAACCGGAGAAGATGTTGAACTCTCATTTCGGAATGCCTTGTTTCAGGTAGTTTCGGTAATCACAACCACAGGTTTCGTTACGGCTGATTATACGGCCTGGTCACCTTTTTTAACTACATTTTTCTTTCTGCTTATGTTTATTGGCGCTTCCGCCGGATCAACGGCGGGGGGGGTAAAAGTGGTACGGCATATTATCCTGCTTAAAAACAGTATTCAGGAAATGAACCGGCAGATCCATCCTTCGGCAGTTATTCCGGTGCGGTTCAACGGTAAAGCCATTACCCAGGATATTACTTTTAATATTCTGGCATTCTTCATCATATATATTACCATATTTGTGCTGGGCGCCATCGGCATGGCACTGAGTGGCGTGGATTTTATGACGGCCATGGGCTCGGTAGCTACTTCGCTGGGAAACATAGGCCCTGGTATTGGCACGGTGGGGCCCGTTGATAATTTTGCCCATATTCCTACCGCCGGTAAATGGATACTTTCATTTTTAATGTTGTTGGGAAGACTCGAATTATTTACCGTGCTCATACTTTTTACCCCTTATTTCTGGAGCAGAAGGTAAAAAAAATAGTTACATTAAGGGCATAAAAACTCCTGGCATGCATAAGGCTGAACTCAGAAAACTATACCTTACCAAAAGAGCCGCGCTTTCGGATGCGGCATTCAGCAAGAAGAATCGGGGAATTATTGAGAATTTTCTTGTTTTCTTCGATTTTAGTAAAATAACCGCGATTCACTGTTTTTTGCCTATTATCAAGCAGCACGAAATAGATACCTGGCCAGTTATCCAAACCCTGTACAAGCAGCATATTAAAATTATTGTTTCAAAAAGCAACATGCAGGACAGTACCATGCAGCATTATCTGTTTGAACCCTGGACTAAAATAGTGGAAAATAAGTGGGGAATTCCCGAACCTGTAACCGGTACCTTGTTTCCGGTAGCGCAAATCAATATGATATTACTCCCCCTGCTTACCTTCGATAAACACGGGCATCGGGTGGGGTATGGCAAAGGATTTTACGATCGGTTTTTACCCCAGTGCGCGCCGCATACCTTAAAAGTCGGATTCTCACATTTTCCGCCTGTAAGCAAAATTAGCGATGTGCAGTCCCATGATGTCAGCCTTGACTTTTGCATTACGCCAAAAAAAGTATGGGTGTTTAAAGCTTGAAGTCGGAAGAATGTTGAATTGGGTTTACTCCATTCAACATTTTTAATGCAACATTTCAAATTAACCCACCATTAAATAAGTTCTCGGATATTTGTAATTGCCCCTGGATAAACGGGTGCTTAATGCTACGGCGAAGGTGAGGGTTCCCACCCTTCCTAAAAACATGGAAATAATAAGCACCACCTTGCCCGCTGCCGAAAGGGTGCCCGTAATACCCGTACTGAATCCTACGGTGCCAAAAGCAGATACCTGCTCGAAGGTAAGGTTGAGTATATCTTTTTCCGGTTCGGTAATGCTCAGGGCAAATACACCCACCAGGTTAATGGCAATGGCATAAAAGAAAATAGAAAGGGCTTTAAAAAGTATTTCATTGGGTATGTACCGTTCGCCCACTTCCAGGTGCAAAGCGCCCCGGGTAGTAGCAATTACCGAGACTATAATAAGGTAAAAGGTAGAAGTTTTGATGCCACCGGCCGTAGAAGCGGAAGAGCCTCCAATAAACATCAGAAACATGATGAGAATAAGCGCCGGCGGACCGATCCGCGAAAAATCAACCGTATTGAACCCGGCAGTTCGGCTGGCTACCGACTGGAAAAAGCTGGCGATCATGGATTCTACAAAATTAAGCCCTCCCAGGGAATTATTTTTTTCCAGCAGATAAAACGCCACCATGCCAAACAGGATGAGGAAAATGGAGACATTAATGGATATTTTGGTGCCCAGCCGCCAGTCTTTCCACGGGTTTTGTAAGCGTTCGCGCATCCGCGAGGGAGAAAAAATATCATGAATAGCCGGAAACCCGATGGCGCCAAAAATAATGGCAAAAGCGATTACCAGTTGTAGCACATACCCATCTCTGATTACATTTTCATACAGGTTGTTGGTGTACAGGCTAAATCCGGCATTACAAAAAGCAGAGATCGCATGAAATACCGAAAAGAATATTTTTTGTGCGGTAGTATCGAAGGGAACATGTGAGCCCCAGGAGAAAAAGATCAGAATAGCTGTGCCTGTTTCAATAATAAAAGTAATAAACACCGCCTGTTTTAGCAGCGATATGGCCGAAGACAATGATTCGGTATCCATATAATCGGGAATCATATTTTTGTGGGTCATACCCAGCTTGCTATTCAGAAATGTGGCGAAAAAAGTAGCGAAGGTAACAATGCCCAATCCCCCGATCTGAATAAGCCCGAGAATTACCAACTGCCCCCGGAACGTAAAATAGGTAGCGGTATCCACCACAATTAATCCGGTTACACAACTGGCGCTTACCGAAGTAAAAAGGGCATCTACCAGCGGCAGGCTTCCCGGGTGGGTAGTCATGGTGGGTAACATAAGTAAAATTGTTCCCAACCCAATAATCAACACAAAACTCAGCACGAACGCAATGCCGGGCCTCACCTTAATGCTGGTCAGCCTGGAGCCAATCCGGGCCAGTTCCAGCACCAGGATAAAGGCGATAAAAAGGCTGAAAACCTTCCGGTAAAAGCCTGCATAGTTGCCAGAACCAAACACATAATACGCCCATTCCAGTACCACATTACCCAGCAGGTAATTGCTGATTCCGTTTACCACAATAATGGTAATCACAAAACCTTCAATCAGATTGGTTTGCAGAAATTCTGTTCGATTGGTAGCATACAGCACCCGCAGCAGGAAATTAAAAACATACACAAAAAAAATAATATCGAAACCCGTTAGAATGTGGCGTTGCGCCTGCGGGGTAATCTCAAATCCATACAGATAGAAAAGCAATACCAGCGAACTTATGGGTAAAAGTATGGTGATGGTGCGGATAATATGCCTGGCAATCTTTTCGCTGTCGAAAGTGAGGTTGTTGAGCTTTTGGAGAGACTTTTTCTTAAATTTCTGAAAATTCATTAATGCCCGTATTACAATTTTTTGGTAGTATTCTTATGATCAAAAGTATTTGGCGGCTTCCTCTATCAGTTTTTGTTTATTCACCGGCACCACGCCCACCGATTCGCAAACCAGTCCACCGCCCAGGTTGGACAGCGCAGCCAGTGTGGCAGGCGGTACTTGCAGGGCCAGGCAAAGGGCCGCAATGCTGACTACCGTGTCGCCTGCACCCGAAACATCTGAGATTTGCCTTACAAAAGCCGGCATAAAGTGCCTTTCTTCCATGCCCTGGTACACTCCATCGATAAAGACACCCTTTTCCGACAAAGTAATCAGGATGTTTTCAGCTTCCAGCAATTGCCTGAGCCGGGCAGAGGCTTTTTGAATAAAGGGTTCAAATAATTCAGATGAGATCTGTTCAGGCCAGGGAAAGTTATGGTGCCGCAGGCCTTCTTTCAGTTCTTTCAGGTTTGGCTTGAATAGGGTGGCCTTTTTGTAATGCGGAAAATTGCGTTTCTTAGGATCCACCACTGTAGGGATACCTTTTTTATTGGCCAGGGTAATAATTTTCCCAATCCGCTGCTCGTCCAGCATGCCCTTGTCGTAATCCTGAAAAATAATTACATCGGCTTCTTCCAGCAGTTGTTCGGCCATTTGCATCACCGCCTGACTTTCATCCTGATTCAGCAGTGAATCATCTTCGGCATCTACCCGCAAAATCTGTTGCGATCCTCCGATCAGCCTTTCTTTTATTGTGGTGGTGCGGTGCGCGCTTTTTATAATACCCCGATTGGAAATGCCATTTTCGGAAAGCAGGCTGATAAAATTGTCGCCATACAAATCATCGCCTACCAGGGCGCAGAGCAGGGGCGTGGCGCCTAAAGCCTGTATGTTGAGCGCCACATTGGCGGCACCGCCCAGCCGTTTTTCACGGCGCTGCACGTTCAGAATAGGCACGGGTGCTTCCGGCGATATCCGTTCTACTTTACCCCACACGTAAGCGTCTACCATTACATCACCAATAATCAGCACTTTCAGGTTTTGAAAGTCAGAAAAAGTCTGGTTCAGGTTGAGGCAGGTATTCGGAGCCATACACTTTACATTAAAAATAATGAACCCTGTTGCGGCACAGGGTTCAATGGTAGTGGTTCGGGCACTCTATTTCAGATCGGCCAGCACATTTTTAATCCGTTTGATGGCTTCCCGAAGGTGTTCTTCAGAAGCGGCAAACGAAATCCGGATACAGTTGGGACTGCCAAAGGCTTCACCCGATACGGTAGACACGTGCGCTTTATTCAATAAATACATGGAGAAATCGCTGGCATGCTGTATGGTAGTTTCACCATTGGCTTTGCCGAAATATTCGCTTACATCCGGGAAGATGTAGAAAGCGCCTTCCGGGGTATCGGTTTTTATACCAGGAATTTCTTTCAGCAGTTCGAGCACCATATCTCTTCTTCTGAGGTAAGCCTGTGCCATGGCTTTGGTAGGCTCCTGGTCGCCATTCAGCGCGGCAATGGCAGCCCGCTGGGCAATGGTATTGGCCCCAGAAGTAACCTGCCCCTGAATTTTGTTACAGGCTTTGGCCAGCCACAATGGCGCCGCGATATAACCCAAACGCCAGCCGGTCATGGCATATCCTTTAGAAAAACCATTCACCGTAACGGTACGCTCCATCATACCCGGGAAAGAAGCCAGGCTTACGTGTTCGCCACTGAAATTGATGTATTCATAAATTTCGTCAGCAATGGCAATGATATTTTTATGTTTATTTAGCACCTCTGCCATCGCAGCCATTTCTTCGCGGTTGAAAACCGCGCCGGTTGGGTTACAGGGTGACGAAAAAATAATCGCCTTGGTTTTATCGGTAATGGCATTTTCCAGTTGTTCGGCGGTGGCTTTGAAGTTATTTTCCAGTCCGGCAGAAATAAATACCGGCATCCCTTCGGCCATTTTCACCATATCCTCATAGCTCACCCAGTACGGCGTGTACACAATCACCTCATCGCCCGGATCGAGCAGGCTGAGCATGATATTGGCAATAGACTGTTTGGCACCGGTAGACACCACAATTTGCTCGGGCGTGTAGCTCAGGTTATTGTCTCTTTTAAGTTTATCGGCAATGGCCTGTCGCAGGTCCTGATACCCCGGTACTGGCGGATAGGCAAAGTAAAGCCCTTCGTCGATGGCCTGTTTAGCAGCTTCCTGAATGTGTTTGGGCGTTTTAAAGTCAGGTTCACCCAAACTCAGACTAATGATGTCGATCCCTTTACTTTTAAGTTCTCTTGCTTTCTGGGCCATGGCCAGGGTAGCCGACTCAGACATTGCTTGGATTCTTTTCGAAAGCTGCTCCATAGTGTTGTTAGTTTTATTTTTACTATTTCCGATCGTTAACAGCCTGGTTTTAATGGGTTTACAAAAAACCATTAACGACTGACTTAAAAAGCCGGGGACAAAAGTAAATATTTAGGTTTTTACATGCTAATAGGAGCGAAGGATATTACGGGAAATATTTTAGCGGGAAAAAAGCGCTCCGGAAAAGTTTTTCGGAAAGGGTTAACATTTTATAGTTATATTCGTAAGTTATAAGGCAATATAAACCATACACCAACGCTTTGTATAAAAATATATGGGGCCGACCGGATTTGACAGTAAGTGCAGGTCAGGTGTAAGCATGCCGGGTGTTGGGAGTATTACCCGTAAATAAAACTTTCAAAACGACAATTGGCGAATCTAATTACGCCATGGCCGCTTAATTTTAGGATTTATTCTTAAAATATGAGCTTAATCGGTTGAGTCCCTAAAGGATTCCCGGGCCACATCCCGCCGGGCTCTGTTCTGTTGGCTTGGAGTTCGGGGTGTCGAACAGACGGAAATAGTTGGAAGCGACGCTGCTAGCTTCCGATGAAACTTTTAGCGGATAAGGAGTTGGTAGGCCGGTTGTCAGCCAGCCACTCTCGAAAACCAAAAGACAACTAAGCATGTAGAAAGCGCACTGGTTTCCTTAGCTGGACGAGGGTTCGAATCCCTCCGGCTCCACTAGTAATGATGAAAGCCACCTAATATTTCAACTTTAAATATTTAGGTGGTTTTTATTTTTGACTATTTTGTGACTAGGAAATTTCAATCCTGATGCTGGTATTAAAAAATTGAGCTTTATGGCAAAAAAGATGAAAAGTGCGAAAAGGCAGCACTCTGGGCGAAAAAAAAGGCCAACAGGGAGACAGACTACTCAAATTATCCCTATGCAATTGGAATTATTGGATATGTTTGCCCATAAGCAACTAAGCGATCAGGAAATGGAGGAGGTCAAAGACCTGATTTCTAACTATTTTTTAGAAAAAGCACAGGATGAAGTGGAAGCGTTGGCCGAGCACAAACATTAAGATTTAAAAAAAAATAGATTTGGATAAAAAGGCTACGATATGAATTCACGGGAAATTCAATATGCTGACCCAGAAGAGGATATTCTTCAGATAGAAGTAGATATCGCGCTTAATCGTACGATGGAAGAGAACTTCAAGGCGTATTGTGATACCATTGTAGCACTTTACGCAATGGCAGAAATTGATGTAGAGAACTACCCTGTCAAACGCGTTATCGCTTATGCCGGCGAACAATCCGAATACCCGCTTTCCTAAAAACTTCCGGGAGTTTGTTATTGAGTTGAACCGCCATCAGGTTGACTATATGATTATTAAAGGGTATGCAGTCGGTGCTTATGGCTATGCCAGAGATACAAACGTTTTGGATATCTTCACCAATGCTTCTGAACAATTGCTACCCTGTGGAGCAACTGTCGCGCAATACTCCTGAACAACCGCCCCACCCGGGGCAACTGTTCCGCACATCTAATGCACAGATAAGTACCTGGCGTAACACGTTCGTTTTTTTTGTATCGTATTAAAATAAGTTTACCCAGAAATTCAAAGCTCCAAACGTAGGATATTACAAAACAATAATATACCTACAGTGGTATACAACATTTGGGTAAGAAAACGGTTTACAATATACCAATTCAGGACGGCCAATATCTGGTAGTCTGGTGGGCTACTTGCTAACGGGTGCCGACTCCCTATCAAATATCAAGGCTGTTTAACGTTATCCATTACTTGCAAAACAACATGAAAAAATTAAGTATATTCTTTATAGTATTCTTCTTTATAGCTTTATTTTCCTGCCAGGAAGAGGCCGTTGAAACCGAAAAGAGTTTGGTGGCAGGCCAATGGAATATTGTTGATCAGGAGTACGATTTATATGCCAATAATATCAAAGTGCCCAGGATTCTTTATCAGGACAAATTTGATATCAATGATTATACTCCATTTGTACCGGGTAGCACCATTTTATTCAATTTAAATGGAAATATTTCATATAATGGCAACCCAACCTTTGGCACCTGGCAATTGAGCCAAGACAAAAAAAGTATCGTTTGTGGTTTGCCACAAGACCCAAATTTTCCGAGCAATATTACCTTTGATGTACTCAATGTAACCACACAAGTATTACGCCTGCGGACGCAATATGATATTGATGACCTACCCGTCGATGCTGATACCGGTCCCATCGATGAAATTGAATGGATAATTAATTTGGAAAGGTGAGTAAAGAATTATCGGGGATACTGTTAAGTATATCCTGCCATTGAAATCAATACCTGATTTATTAATGCTCAATAGGATCGGGATCGGGTAAGATAGGTTGCCCGGCTTTGGTAAGATGAGAATGGCTATGGGTCCGGTATGGAGGCGGACAGTAGAAAATAATAAGACACAATAAAAACTTTGCGCCAGACCTGCCAGGCAATCCGGCAGTATCACTTCCGCAATACTTCTAAACACCTGCTAGCCCGCAAACAATTGGGCAAAGTGGTAGCCGAGCGGTTGTTTCCTACTCTGAATACCCGGAGCAAGTCGGACAAAACGTCGGCAGATGCTGAAGCAGCTTCCAAAGCAGCTTCCTGATTGTGTGAGAAAGCCTGGCATGCTTGCTGAAGCCTTCTATTTCCTTCTTGGGAATGCCTGAAGGCTTCAAAGTCCCAAATAATTTGTTGTAGCGTGCTTCCAAAGCTTTGGAAGCACTTTACATTTTGTCGCAGACCACTCAAAAAGCTTTTTAGGTACTTTACAAAACGTTGTAGACCTTCCAAAAAGCTTTTTGGGTACTTCAAGAAAGATATTGCGCTGATTTAAAGCGTTAGAAGTACTTTACAAAACATTGTTGAGGCTTTTCAATGCATCCTGACTGGATTACGACATTTTGTAAGCGGTTTTTGCGCCTTTGGCAGCAGGGCAAGCGCATTATTGCCCGGCTTTTCAGCGGGTGCGGGAGTGCGGGCAACTTACAGGCACAGGAATTTTACGCTCATAGCCGTGTACAAATGTTTATACTCGTTTACAAACGTTTAATTTTCGATTTTTCTCCAGGTTTTTATTATCTTGGAAAGAAGAGGAAGCACGACAGTAGGCCAAACACCTTCTTCTGAGAGATCATTGGCTGTTTATTTGCGGGAAATACATAACGCGCCATGAAGCGTAGATTGCTTAGAGGAAATCCATTTTTAAAACAAAAAACCTCCTGTAGCAAGGAAGCTGCTATATGGAAAATAACCGCCATATAGCGGTTATCCAGATGTTACCGGCAATGCAAATAGAATAAATGGAAATAAATTTTGATAAGACACATCCAGATCATTATCTCAAGAAAGCAAATGCTACTGGCTCAATATATTATGATGAGTTTATTGAAGCCTTGAATATTTTAAAGCCACACCTTACCGAAAAACAGTTAAAAGATTTACTTGTGAATAAGATGCTATTGAAGCAAAATAAGTTTGACAAAAATAAATTTATTCAATATGCAGTTGAAATGAGTGTATTAAGATACTTTGCCGAAGAATTTGGGAACAGTTTTAAGTATGAAAACAAAATTAACCCGAACAACAATACAGATGTTGACTGTAGCATCACTGATAAAGGATTCAAGTTTAATATTGAAGTCAAAATGTCCTCTTCCCCTAAGCCGCCACCAGTTTAAAGTAGAGAGTTGATTGTTCTTTTTTGTCCGGAGTTTGATAATTGATATTACTGTGAGGCCGGACAAAATTGTATGTATGCCACCAGTCCTGTAGCTTTTCGTTCAAAT
>JBGTIS010000311.1:0-41473 GCA_041745535.1 Cyclobacteriaceae bacterium
TCTTTTCAGAATCTGTGGTTGCTCCCCCGCACCGATGTAGCCTTTATTCAGCCCAAAAATAATAAATTGAATATTTATCATATTCTGATTCCGGAATTTAAGGTAACCGGCGTTGATTTTGAAAAAGCTTACCGCAACAACAGTTTAAGTATCAGTGGTATTTCCCTGTTGAACCCGCATTTTTCTATCGATAAGAAAAACCTGAATGCGGTTGCCTCCTCCGATTCAGTAGAAAGTAATGATTTGTCGAGCCTGGCAACTTATTTTTTCGACCAGATCGCGGTTAAAAACTTTGACATGGACAGCGCGCTGTTCGAGGTGGCATTACAACTGGGAACACGGAAACAGAGTTTTACGGTAGACAACGTTTCGCTGGCTATCAATAATTTTCAGGTAGATACGGCCATGGCCAAATACCGTTTCGATAAAGCTTTTACCTATTTTGATGATATTGAAATTATGGTAAAAAACTATCAGTTCAATTTGCCGGACAGCATTCATACCCTGAAAGTGAAAAACTTTAACCTTTCTACTTCAAAATCGGAAATTGTACTGGATAGCGTTTCTTACACCGCTAAATACAAACCAGATGATTTTGTAAAAACAAAGAACCGGCCCAATTTGTACAACATCACGGTGCCTAACATTACTTTAACCGGCCTGGATATCAACAAAGTACTGGACGAACAAATTGTAGAAGCCAAAACGCTGAACATGCAGGCCCCCGATATTAATTTCTTTACAGATGAAGATGACCTGCCTGAAAAGAAAAAGGTAAAACCTGATTCGCTGTATGCGATTATTACCAGCATTCTTAATTCTATTGAAATTGAAGACTTTACGCTCGTCCAGGCCAAATTCAAACATGTGGTAGCCAGCAAAAACAATGAGCGTGAAATATTTTTTAGTGATGTGGATATGAGAAGTACCAACTTACAAATTGACAGCAATACCTATCTGGAAACCGATCGTTTACTGGATGCTGACAATGTGCATGTCAATTTTGCCAACTGTTATTTTCATTTGTTCGCGGCGGGTTATTTAATTGACGCCAGCAGTGGATACCTGGGAGGCGAGGCTTCCAAACAGTTGTATCTGGAAGATGTAAAGTTTGTGCCCATTCCAAGCGCGTTTTCTACTGACCGGCTCAGCCGCCCTTTGCTGGAACTCTATACCCACTCTATTTTATTGAAAGACCTGAACCTGAAAAATGTACTCAGCCAGAATAATTATCGCTTCAGTGAAGTAAAGTTATCAGGCCCCGAAATAAAGCTGTATTTCAGGAAGAATAAAGAACCAGTTACACACGCAACACTGTATACCCACGGTCTTTCAGGCACTAAAAATATTTCTCACCTGAGCATTGAGCACCTGGAAATGGAGGATGGCAGCATCAAAATTTTTGAAGATAGTCTGCTTACCCAAACTGCCACCGGAATGCAGTCTTCTATTACCGATTTTGACATCACTCCCGACGAAATGGGCACCGGCTTTTTATCATTCTTAAGAAAAAGCAATTATTATTTTTCCGGGAAAAATTACACTTGGTTAATGCCCGACAGTGTCCACAGGCTTGACATTGCCAATTTTAGTACATCCAATCTGGAATCTGTAATAACATTGGAAGGCTTATCGATTCAACCGATTAAAAAACCATCTTCGGGTGGTAACATTTACCAAATCAGTGTGCCATTTATAGAAATAAAAGATCACAATGCCCAGCAGTTCTCCCGAAGCACAGGCCTTGATATTCGCGGATTTACAGCCAGAAATCCGGTAATACAGGTTACGCTGGGTTACGATACGCTTCAATCCAAAGACACTTCCGATTTCTTTTTGCTGGAGAAGCTACCTGCCGCGGTAACTGCGTCACTACCCTGGCTATCCATTTCCGATTTTGTTATTGAAAACGCCAGGATTAGCATCAATCAAAATAAAAAGGAAGGCCAAAACAGGTTCGCAACTGAAGATGCTTCCATTTCCATAGAGGGTTTGTACATTGACTCGCTTACTGAACTTAACAACAAGAATTTCTTTTTTTCGAATCAGGTGGTATTTACCATAAAAAATTATGCGCATTCCCTGGCAAACCAAAACGATACGGTACACATCAGCAACCTTACATTTTCATCAGCCGACTCTACCCTAACCGGACAGGAAATATTTACTACCTATAACAACCCCAGCAGCAATAATAAGGGTTTATACCAATATAAAATTCGTATTCCTGAACTAGAATCGAAAGGGCTGGACGTGTTTGAAGCCTACAAGTATAAAAAATTAATACTGGGCGATGTACGCATAAGCCAGGCGGAAATTAATGTAAGCATGTATGCCAGTTCGAATGAAAAGAATAATTTATTGTTAAAAAACAAAAGATATTCATTTCCCGGCACAAGCATACATTCGGTATCCGTGCGCACATTCACTATGCGGGACGCACAGCTTAATTTTACGGTTAACCGCGATCAGGTGCCCACAACTTATCGGTTAACCAATACCTCTTTACTGGCCAATAACCTTTACCTGGATACAGCCACCACCATTTCGCCACAAAACCTGTTTTTTTCCAATCAGGTTCAGTTTAAAACCGAAAATATTGTGATAGACCTGCCCGATAGCTTGCACAGGCTGTATCTCAAAGAGATCGGATTGGGTACAGGCGACTCCTCGTTCTATGTAAAAAACCTCCATTTATCTACTAAACTGGAAAAAACAGAAGTGGCGCCTCATTTTGGTTATCAGAAAGGTTGGCTATCTGTAGAGAACGATTCGCTACGACTTTCCGGCATTCATTTTTATGACCTGCTCTATAACGATAAACTACGTGCCCGTAAACTGCAGCTTTCCGGCTTACAGATAAAATCGTATAAAGATCGAGCTTATCCCATCCCTGAGCACAAAAATCCCCCTACTTTTCATGAAATACTGAAAGAAACCACCCATTACCTTCACATCGATTCGGTTGAGGTAAACAACGGCAACGTAGATGTTGAAATACGAGTAGAGAACAGTGAAAAATTAGGCAGGATATTTTTTACTGATTTAAGTGCACAGGGTATAAATTTTACAAACGACAGCACCCAGATCGCGAAAGGTATAACCACCCGATTAAACGCCAGTGCTTATCTGATGGGTACTGGTTTGTTACAGGCCAATTTTGTGTTCGATTTGAATAATGAAAATGGCAGGTACTGGTTCAATGCACACCTCTATAAAATGGATATGCAGGATTTTAACCGTATTCTTGAACCCATTGCCGCCATGAGAGTAAGAAGCGGAGAAGTAAATAAAGTAAACGTTTCGGTAGAGGCTAATAACGATTACGCCACGGGTAGCATGGATTTCTTTTACGATAAACTCTACATCTCTATCCTCGACGATGAAGATCATTCAAAAAAAGGCTTTACCTCTTTTATCGCTAATACGTTTGTGATCAATTCTAACAATCCGAGTTTGTTTAAATTTAAAAAAGGCACTATTTACTCCGAAAGAGATGAACGAAAACTGTTTTTTGATCAATGGTTTAAATCATGCCTTAGTGGTATTATCAGCAGCTTGGGAGTAGGTAATAATAAAAAAGAAATAAAAAAAGCAGAAGAGAAATGTGAAGAAGAAAGCATAACTGAAATTAATGCGCGGGATAAGCCTGAATAAGAGAAAAATATAGATAGGCACGTGTAATTGAGGCTAAAAATTCTATTTGGAATCATAAGTTTTTTTTAAATTAGAAAAAAAATTCCCATGGCCCTTATCAGTAGAAAGCAATTTGACCTCAGTCATATTCATATAGATGAAAAGCTGCAAGGAGCCAGTTTGGCTTCATTTACCCGGAGAAGCGCGGCTTTTCTTGTCGATTGGACCATCATTTTTATTTGTACTGAATACCTGTGGATATTAGTTCCGCTGGGGTTGGTGTATTTACTGGGTAAAGGAAAACTGAAAAAATCGGTTACCAGCGGTTCCCGGTATATTAAGAAAAGTGTAATTCTGGCCGACCGCAAACTGGAAACCCTGGATATTGACGAGAAACTGAGAAAGCGTTTCAGGAAGTCGATTACCTTTTATTTACATATGGTTATTTATCTGCCTGTAGTTGCCGCGCTGATTATTTTTGTAGTATGGTTGGTAAAGCTGATTTTTCCTCAGGAATTTAGCACCACAGCAGTACAAACTTCCAGTTTTCTGAGTACCCTTTTTCAACCTGTTACTGATCTGAACGATGCCCTTGCCCTTATTTCAAAGTTTTTCGGAGCTTTTCTTTACTTTTCGTTTTTTACCTGGAAATGGCTGGGACAAACGCCAGGCAAACGGTTCATGAAAATAAGAGCAGTAAAGCTGAACGGGCAGCCCATCAGCTTGTGGGGAAGTATGGAGCGTACTACCGGTTATACCGCTTCAGCCGCCCTGTTTTTAGTGGGTTTTTTTCAATATTTCTGGGATAAAAACCGGCAAACCACACATGATAAAATTACAGAAACTATTGTAATTGATTGCTGATCCTTACTGATTGGTTGCCTGTACTTAACTAAACTTTTTAATCCGGGAATTTTTTCCTGTAAAAGGAGAACGCCTGTTCAGAATAATATCAATATTCCCTCCTGTTCCCTATTCTTTAGTATTTTTTTCCCATCCGCAAAAACTTTTGCCCAGTATTTCCTTCGGTTGATGATGACAACCCTTGGCTCATGTTTACTAATTGTAAACATGAGCCAAGGGTTTATGTTAAATTAATATTATCCCAATGTTAATTTAATGTTAACAATTTGTTAACTTAGTATTAAGTAACATAATTCAATTTTAAAATTCGGTCCATTTATTTTTTTGAAAACATTTGCTGCCATATCGACCTTTGTTATTGTACTGTGCGCGCTTACCTTAAAAGCGCAAACACCCCCATTTGCCCTTTCTGAACTCCATTTTAATTCGGATTACGAAGCCGCCGTTTTTTCCAACTTGCAAGGAGGTAATACCGATGCGGTTTTACCACTTTTATTTACTCCCAACAAAAACGCGGGTCATCAACACGTTGCCGAATTCCGTAACGAAATTGAGAGTCTGGTAACTTTTCTGAAGAAAAAACAAGCTGCCTACAAGGATGATAGTCGGTTTCTGAGTTACCTGTTTTACAAAGTACACCGCAAATACCTGAAGCAGTACGAACCACAAACCGATTTTTTCTCTTTATTGGAGCATGGCCGGTACGACTGTGTAACCGGTACAGCCTTTTACGCGATTTTGCTAGAAGAACTGGGGTATGATTATGTAATCAAAGAACTGGAATACCATATTTACTTAACCGTTCAACCCCAACACGGTACGCAAAAGGATTTACCTTTTTACGTGTTTGAAGCAACCGATCCTGAATCCGGATTTATCAGCGACAGATCTGCCATTTCTAAAATCAAAGCGCTTTATGAAAATGAAGCGGCATCAAAGCAGGTGGGTAAAAAATCTGGCAATATGGTGCACCAGTTTGATTTTGAGATTAACAATAACATATCGTTGCCGCAATTGACCGGACTGGCTTACTACAACAATGCCATCGTTTTGTACAACAACCAGCAGTTTAGCAGTGCTGAAGCCCAGTTGAAAAAAGCCATGTACATTTACAATTCGAAACGACTGCAAACTTTTATGGATTTGATTAAGCAAACTGTAGCGCAAAATCCCCTGGCTAAAAATTCGGTTGGTAAATAAGCAATCTCACGCTTTCAGGAAAAGGGCATTCTTTGTTTCCAAACAAAAATCAACGGTTTTAGTAAATAATACGGATACCCTCATAGTTTTTTAGCGTATTACGAAAAAAATTCTGAAATTTCAGATCGCTGAAAAATAACTTATATTTCCTAATAATTTTTATCATCATGACGCAATTCAAAAGACTACTCGTTGCCCTTGACCTTACTGACATGGATAAGGTGCTTATTAAATATGTGGCCGGCCTTACAGAAAAATTCGATATAGATCGCATCTATTTTTTACATGTTGTAAAAAACCTTGAACTTTCAGAAGATCTCACTAAAAAATATCCTGAGTTACTGGCCCCGGTTGATGAAACCTGTGAAAAGCAAATTCGCTTCGAACTGGATAAATATTTTCCAAAAGATACAAAAGCCACCATTGATCTGGATATTGAGGAAGGTAATATTACCGAACTCATTCTTAAATGGATCAAAGTAAAATCTGTTGACCTGGTGGTACTGGGTAGCAAACCTAGCGATGAAGCTTCGGGAGTAAAAGCGCACAAAATAGCCAAACTAGCCAATAGTTCAGTTGCTTTTATTCCTGAAAAACCGGCTGAGAAACTGGAAAAAATTATTGTTCCCATCGATTTTTCTGAAACTTCACAACTGGCCATAAAAACCGCTATTCAGCTTACCGAAAAAAACGACCAATCTGAAATAATCGGACTAAATGTGTTTGATGTACCTACAGGGTACCATACCAGTGGAAAAAGCTATGAAGAATTTGCCGAAATTATGAAAGAGAATGCGGAAAAGGAGTTCGAAAAGTTTGTAAAACAATATAAGATTGATCCTAATCGCATAAAAGGCAGCTTTATGCTAAACAAAGATAAAAAAGATATAGTCGAAGAAATTCACCAGTTTGCCGAGCAAGAAAACGCGGATGCCATTGTAATGGGGTCGCAGGGAAAATCAATAGCCGCCATTCTGTTACTGGGAAGCACAGCCGAAAAACTGATGAAGTATGATTTTAGTATGCCATTGTTCATTATAAAAGACAAAACCAAAAGTGTTGGATTTCTGGATGCGCTGTTACGTATCTGATTGTTTAACAAAATTTCCGGTACATACCGGCCCCACCCGTTGCAAATTATCGTATGCCGGGTTTAATTTTGAAAATAAACTAAAATCTCTGTTACGTTGTATTACAAGTACAGCATACAATACGTAATTCAATATGGATATAAAATATTTAGAGCAGCTTGCTACCCTGCTACAGGGTAAGTTACACATCGATGAAACTATGCGAATGCTCTTTGCTACCGATGCATCCGCTTACCAGGAAATGCCGCTGGCAGTCGCTTTTCCTGAAACCGTGGATGATCTGAAAAAGCTTATCCGGTTTGCTAATGAGCATAAAACCTCGCTTATTCCCCGCACCGCAGGCACCTCCCTGGCAGGTCAGGTTGTGGGCAACGGTATCGTGGTAGATGTGTCTGTGTATTTCAACCAGATTCTTGAAATCAATGCTGAGGAAAGCTGGGTACGGGTTCAGCCAGGCGTAATTCGCGATGACCTGAACCAGGCACTGGAAAAATTCGGTTTGTTTTTTGGCCCTGAAACCTCTACCGCCAACCGGGCTATGATTGGTGGTATGGTAGGAAATAATTCGTGCGGCCTGCATTCGCCCATTTATGCCAACACCCGCGAGCATACCCTTACTTTAAAAGGTATTTTAAGCGATGGTACTGAAACAGAGTTCACATCGCTTACCCCGCAGGAATTTGAAGACAAGTGTAGCGGAAAAACCGCGGCAAGTGACCTGGAAGCCAGCATTTACCGACAGATAAAAGAACAACTCTCTAAAAAAGAGGTACAGCAAGAGATCAGAAACCAGTTTCCCAAAAAAGAAATTAAAAAACGGCGTAACACCGGTTATGCCATAGATGTGCTGCTTGATAGTGAAATTTTCGCGGATGGTGGAGAACCTTTTAACCTCTGCAAGCTCATTGCCGGTTCTGAAGGCACGTTGTTCTTTATTACAGAAATAAAATTAAACTGCCTGCCCCTGCCTCCTACCGAAGTGGGCGTAGCCTGCCTGCATTTTAACTCTATAGAAGAGTCGCTGCTGGGCAATATCATTGCCATGGAACATGGGGCCGGAGCTTCCGAAATGATGGATCACCACATTATTGAACGTACCCGGGCCAGCCTGGAATACAAAAAGTACACTTTCTTTATTGTAGGCGAACCCAAAGTTCTGCTGATGGTGGAATTTGCCCGTCAAACCCGGCAGGAAGTGGACCAGGCCATTAATGGTATGATTGAAGCGCTTAAGGCAAAAAAACTAGGGTTCCACTACCCTATTCTGTATGGAGAAGACACAAAAAATGCCTGGAACGTAAGAAAAGCCGGATTAGGATTACTGGGCAATAAACCCGGCGACTACAAAGCCCAACCCGTTATCGAAGATACGGCTGTATCTATTTACGATTTGCCGGCCTACATCAAAGAATTTAACCAGATACTGGATCGGCATGGACTTTCCTGCGTGCATTATGCCCATGCTGGCGATGGTGAAATACATCTGCGCCCCATTCTGAACATGAAGACCGAAGAGGGTAACAGAATGTTTCGTACCATTGCTGAGGAAATTGCCCGACTGGTAAAAAAATACCAGGGATCGCTGAGTGGCGAGCATGGCGATGGCCGGTTGCGGGGCGAGTTCATTGCCTTTATGATTGGTGAAAAAAATTACCAGCTGCTCAAAGAAATCAAGCAAACCTGGGATCCGAATTATATTTTTAATCCGGGAAAAATTGTGGATGCCCCGCCCATGGACCGGCACCTCCGGTTTATGCCAGGGCAGGTCACACCCGAATTTGATACTGTTTTTGATTTCACTGAGAATCAGGGCATTTTGCGGGCAGCAGAACAATGCAACGGATCAGGCGACTGCCGGAAGTCGGAACTCAGCGGCGGAACCATGTGCCCCAGTTACATGGCCACCCGAAACGAAAAAGATACTACCCGTGCCCGTGCTAATATTTTAAGAAATTTTCTTACCCATTCTACCAAAACCAACCGCTTCGCGCATGAGGAAATAAAGGATGTAATGGATTTGTGTTTGTCTTGTAAAGGCTGCAAATCAGAATGTCCATCTAATGTAGACATGGCGAAGCTGAAAGCCGAGTTTTTACAGCAGTATTACGATGCCAATGGGATTCCCTTCCGTTCTAAAGTAATTGGCAATTTTGGCAAATTAACGGCACTGGCCTCGCTTACGCCCGGACTGTATAATTTTGTATTTACCAATAGCTTTACTTCAAAAATAATAAAGAAAGTACTGGGCTTCGCCCCCGATCGCTCAATGCCTTTGTTGCACCGTACTACCTTAAAAAAATGGTACAATGCACATAAGCGGAACCCATCGTCCACGCCTGTGCATGCCAACGGTATGGCTTTTTCGTCTCCTGCTGCTACGGAACCGGCTCATAAAACTGACACTGGTAAAAAACAGGGCAAGGTGTATCTTTTTTGCGATGAATTCACCAATTATAACGATACCGACGTAGGCATCAAAGCCATACTGTTGCTGGAAAGACTCGGATATGAAGTAGAAATTCCACAACACGTGGAAAGTGGTCGCGGTTATTTATCAAAAGGAATGATTAGAACCGCCCAAAAAATTGCTGTCAAAAACATTGACGCGCTGGAAGGCCTGATCAGTGAATCGACGCCATTAATAGGGATCGAACCTTCAGCTATTCTTACTTTCCGCGATGAATACATTGATCTTACGCGGGGTGCCAGGCAGGAAGCAGCGAAGAAAATCGCCAGCCATACTTATTTGTTCGATGAGTTTATTTCCAGAGAAATTGACTTGGGAAATATTACGAAAGAATCGTTTACCAAAGAAAAAAGGCTAATCAAAATGCATGGGCATTGCCACCAGAAGGCATTGGCAAGCTTAGTGCCGACAAAAAAAATGCTATCCTTACCCGAAAATTATGAAGCGCACCTCATCCGTTCGGGCTGTTGCGGTATGGCCGGGTCTTTTGGTTACGAAGAAGAACATTACGACGTGTCGATGAAAATTGGTGAGTTGGTACTATTGCCTACCGTTCGGCAGCAACCCGATAATGTGATTATTGCAGCCAATGGAACCAGTTGTCGCCACCAAATTAAAGATGGTACAAAGCGCAAAGCGCGACATGTGGCAGAAATTTTGTTCGAAGCTTTAGTTTAGTACAAGAATTCTATCCATATTTTTTTAACTACTGGCATGTTTCCAGAAATAATTACACCCAGACTTCATTTAAAACGCATTACAGAAAACGATAAAGAACAGGTTTTTCAAGGACTTTCAAACGATCTGGTAACGCAATACTATGGCGTGGAATTTACTTCAATGGTAGAAGTACAAATTCAAATGAACTGGTATGAGGTTTTGTTCGCGAAAGGAACGGGCATTTGGTGGGGGATTTTTTATCATGAAGCACCTCAGCTAATAGGTGCCTGTGGCTTTAACAGTTTGATAAAGCAGCATCAGAAAGCCGAAATTGGATTTTGGTTGCACCCCGACCACTGGGGCAAAAACCTGATGGGGGAAGCTTTGCCTTTTATTGTAGATTATGCTTTCTCTAAGCGGCAATCGCATCGTATTGAGGCTTTGGTAGAAACTGAAAACCATGCTTCCAAAGTTCTGCTAGAAAAGCTTAATTTCATGTACGAGGGTACTATGAAGGATTGTGAATTCAAAAAAAATAAATTTATTAGTCTGAATATATATGCGCTGCTGCGCCATTAGCATGAGGTAAAACCTGTATGTTGATTTATTTTCCCTTATCTGCCCTTTCGTACTGAATTTGCCAAAGCAGATTCCACGATGTGCCGCCGTCTTCTGAATTTTCCCAATCCCAGGTGAAAGAATTTTTCTGAATATCTTTAAAAACCATGCGCTGTACCCGTTTTTTTCCTTCTTTCTCAGAAATTTCTGTCATAAAAATTCTGTTATTGCCATCCCGTTTTCCCATAAAATTAAAATAACCACCCTGGTTGTCAGTCCAGGCCTGGTGCCACGATTGGGTTTGCGGGTTGAATACAGAAAGGCTCATGCCCTTAAATCCAGACATAGGTCCGGCATCGGTAGCTTCAAAATTTTCCTGAATTACTTTATTGTCCAGTATTTTCACAATACGATTGGTTCCTTTTCCTACAGCGCCATCCTGGCTTTTCCAGGTCAGGTTCCAGGTTCCCACCCAAAAATCAAAAAGGGTTTCTACAGGTGCTTCTGAATTGGGTATTTGCGCCATCAAATTGATATTGAAGGCCAACAACCAAACCCATAAAACCTTAAATTTCATATGCCTGGAATTTTGATTATCAGTTTCAATATAAGAAAAATATTTGGCCGGAGCGAATGGTTGCTGCCACCAGGAAGTCAGGCGACATAAACCCCATGTTATATCATAACATACAGGCAGGCATCCTATTCCTTTTGTCTACTTGGTTAGGCGAAATATCTTACTTACGCCTTATTTCTTTTAGATGTTCTCTGGCTTTTTTGTGGATATCCTGCTTACGGTCAGCATACTTTTTTATCATCTGGTAATAATCTTTGGCCAAATCATATTCTTCATCTTTTTCGGCAAATTCACCCAGGTTCAACAAAGAATATAAAAAGTACCCGGATTCGGTAGCACTAATGTCAGTAGCGAAATTCACCGCACGCTGGTAATAGTGTTTGGCCTGCTCATGGTCGCCCCGGGCCTCACTTACCTGTGCCAGAAAAAAAGCGGCATACCGGCCACTGGTGGCTTCATAGCCTACCATTCCGCTGTCTATCTTGGCCAGAATATCCATAGAAACTTTTTCCGTTTCGTTATAACGCCCGCGGCTGTAAAGCAATCGCGCGTAATATCGTTCGAAGTAGGCATTATCAGGAAAAGTATGCACCAGATATTCTGACAACCGCATGGCTTCGTTGCGGTCTTCGTTTTCCTCATACAAAATCCGCATTAGAAAATACTGGGCTTCCGTACGCGTGTAGAAAGCATTATTGGCTACGGTGCGCAATTGTTGTAATCCTAACTTTTTATCTCCATCGGGAAAGAACATCAGTACAGGCTTCAGAATCGGGTAATTTTCCGGTACCCATTCCGCATAATAATTATACAAGGCATCTCCAAAAAGCAATTCCGGGCTAAAATCTTCTTTGTTTTTACAAATATCAAGATACTTTAAAGCATTCTTCCCGGCCAGGGTAGCTTTGCTCCAGTCATGTCGTTCTGAATAGAGCCGGCCTTTAAAAGCATATCCGGCTGCCAGAAAAAAAGCGGCTTCAGGATCTTTCTCATTTTTATTGAACATAACCTCAGCATGATAGATAGCCGAATCCATGTAAGCGATAAATTTATTGTCATATTCCGTATTATCCAGATCGGGAATAATTTTCCACCATTCGCTTAAGCCCAGCAAAAAATAGGGCAATGGATGAGTACTGTATTTTTGTTTGATCCAGCGGAATTGCCGTTCCGCTTTTTCAAATTTAAAATTATACATATCGTTCACAGCCTGGGTAGCTTCTACCTGTATGTTAATGTCTAGCAGCAAAGGTTTGCTCCCGTCATACTGATAAAACGACTGACTGTAAAGCTTTTCTATGCCAATCAGATTAAGAAAAATAAAAAACCCCCAACATTTATAACAAACTAGTCTCATAACATTAGTTCTTGCCATAGTAACAAACTATACGCAAAAATCATTTCTTTGGTATTTAATTTACATTATATGTATAAATAAAAGTAATTTTTTGTATAAAGTTCGTAGTTTCGGTAATTCATTCTGGATTATTTTTTCGTGTTAAAAATTATTATCCTACAGTAGAGTGGTATAAACTTTTAATAATTCAAATTATATCCTTAAATTTGCAGACTTAAAAAAATAAGACCGAGGTTGTGAAGAATTTACATGAGTTTAATATTGGTATTTACAAACTGACCAATAAAGTTCATGAATATCAATTTAATATTGATTCTGATTTTTTTAAATATTTTGCCAGTAGCCCAATTGAAGAAGGGCAACTTGTCGCGGATATTACCCTGGACAAGCAGGAAACGCTGATCAGGATTACCTTTGATATTGAGGGAAGTATACAGTTGGTATGTGACAGAAGTCTTGAAAATTTCGATTATCCTGTTCATATAAAAAAATCATTACTGTTTCAGTATGGTGAGGAGGAGACTGAACTAACAGACGAACTGATTATTATTACCCAAAATACCCATACCATCAACCTCGCTCAGTATATTTATGAGTTTATAGGAATAGAAGTTCCTATGAAAAAAATACATCCGGATTACCGGACCGATGACGATGATCTTCCTCTTAACCAGGGTGAGATTGTTTTTTCTACTGAAGATTCCGGCATGGATACTGAAAAAAATGAATCAGAAACTGATCCCAGGTGGGACAAATTAAAAAAGTTCAAACAATAGAATTCAATATATAAATCATTAATAAAAAAATAAAATGGCGCATCCCAAACGGAAAATATCGAAAACCAGAAGAGATAAGCGAAGAACGCACCAAAAGTTAAAAGTTAGAAACATAGCCATCGACCCTACCACAGGTGAACCGCATCTGTATCATAGAGCCCACTGGTATGAAGGTAAATTATATTATAAAGGCCAGGTAGTGCTTGAAAAAGAAGAAGTAACTGAATAATATGAAAATTGCATTAGATGCAATGGGTGGAGATTTCGCTCCCAAATCTACCATCGAAGGTGTCAAATTAGTTACTGAGAGTCTCTCTGAAGGCGACAAAATTGTTGTTGTGGGAGACCAGAAACAGTTAGAGAAATATCTGGAGGAATACCAGGTGGATGCTTCCCGGGTAGAAATTGTGCATGCCGACGAAATAATTGGCATGGAAGAACACCCTGCAAAAGCTTTTTCCCAAAAACCAAATTCAAGTGTAGCCATTGGCTTTAAATTGCTTAAAGATAAATATGTAAACGCTTTTTGCAGTGCAGGCAATACGGGTGCCATGAGTGTAGGCGCTATGTTTAGTATAAAGCCTTTTGAGGGAATTATTCGCCCCGGCCTGGCCAGTTTTTCTCCCAGAGAAGATGGCAACCTGGGTGTAATTCTGGATGTAGGAGCCAATGCCGACTGCAAGCCTGATATGCTGATGCAGTTTGGAGAAATCGGAGCCGTATATGCCAAACACGTTCTAGGTTATGAAAACCCTAAAGTTGGGCTTATCAATTTGGGTGAAGAAGAACAAAAGGGCACTGTATTGACCCAGGCAGCTTATCAGCTTTTTAAGGAAAACAAAAAAATAAATTTCATCGGGAATATTGAGGGGCGCGACTTGTTCAGCAACAAATCTGATGTGATGGTCTGCAATGGATTTACTGGTAACGTAGTATTAAAAATGGCGGAATCGATATACGACCTGTTGAAGAAAAGAGGTTTTTCCGATCCGTTCTTCGATAACTTTAACTATGAGGCCATTGGGGGAAGTCCTATTTTGGGCGTAAATGGCAATGTGGTTATCGGGCATGGCGTATCCAGTGGTTTGGCCATTAAAAATATGCTGCTTTTAGCATTAAAAATGTCGGAAACGAACGTGCATCTCGCAATCAAAGCTGCCTTCGACAACCGCTAACTAATTTATTTAAGGATTTCCCATCCTACAAACTCTGTTTTATGAATAAAAAAATAAGAGCCGTTATTACTGGCGTACACGGATATGTACCTGACTATATATTAACCAACAAAGAGTTGGAAACGATGGTCGATACCAGTGATGAATGGATCATTTCCCGCACTGGTATTAAAGAAAGAAGAATCTTAAAGGGTAAAGACCAGGGAACCTCTGTAATAGGTACCCATGCCGCTAAAGCTCTTTTGGAAAAAACCAACACCAACCCAAAGGATATTGATGCCATAATTTGCGCAACCAGTACACCTGATATGATTTTTCCCTCAACGGCTAATATCATTGGAGATAATATCGGCGCGAAAAATGCCTTTGGCTTTGACCTGCAGGCAGCCTGTTCTGGTTTTTTGTTTGCCTTAACCACAGGTTCGCAATACATCGAAAGCGGAACTTTTAAGAAAGTATTGGTAATAGGAGCAGATAAAATGTCTTCTATTATCGATTATAAGGATCGCGCTACCTGTATTATTTTTGGCGATGGCGGAGGTGCTATTTTACTGGAACCCACTACCGAATATATGGGCCTTATCGACTCGCATCTGCGTTCCGATGGTTCCGGCGCTCCTTATTTGCACCTGAAAGCAGGCGGAAGCCGCCGGCCGGCCTCACCGGAAACCCTTGCTGCCAGAGAACACTTTGTGTACCAGGAAGGTGGTATGGTATTTAAGTTTGCCGTAACCCATATGGCAGATGTCGCGGTTAAAGTAATGGAAAGAAATAATTTAACGCCAGACACGGTAGACTGGCTGGTACCTCATCAGGCTAACAAGCGCATTATTAGCGCGACTGCTGAGCGTATGGGCCTAAACAGCGAAAAAATCATGATTAATATTGACAGGTATGGCAACACCACCAGCGGTACCATTCCACTTTGCCTGTGGGATTACGAATCGAAACTACGAAAAGGGGATAACCTGATTTTGGCCGCGTTTGGTGGTGGCTTTACCTGGGGTGCCTCCTACATCATCTGGGGCTACGACCCTTTATAATTTATTTCTTTTAATAAGTTTTTTTCAAATACTAATCTTTTTAAATTCCCCGCAGGATAATTAATAGTTACATCCCATGGCAACTACAGCAGATTTTAAAAACGGCCTTTGTATTGAGTTTAACAATGACCTATACACCATCGTGGAATTTCAGCATGTTAAGCCTGGAAAAGGCGGTGCTTTTGTACGCACCAAACTTAAAAGTTTAAAAACAGGCAAAGTAATAGAAAATACTTTCAACGCCGGGGTAAAAGTAACTACTGCCCGTATTGAAAGAAGACCCCACCAGTATATTTTTAAAGATGATTATGGCTATCATTTTATGGATAGTAATACCTTTGAGCAAATTATTATCCAGGAAGATATGATTGACGCACCGGAATTTCTTAGCGACGGACAGGAAGTAGAAGTGATTGTGCATGACGAAACAGAAACGGTATTGGGTTGTGAGCTACCTCCGTTTGTAGAATTAACCATTACCTATGCTGAACCTGGTATAAAAGGCGATACGGCGACCAATGCCACCAAACCTGCCACACTGGAAACAGGCGCTATTATTCAGGTTCCGTTATTCATTGACCAGGACGAAAGAATCAGGGTTGATACAAGAACAAAATCTTACTCAGAACGAGTAAAATAGTAAATAAAAGTATTTGTTGGATTCGAAAATCAGGTTTTTTAACTATCAACTTAACCCTGATGTAACCACAAACCTAATTAAAATTATGAAAGCAAAAGAAATTCAGGACCTTCTAGACTTCATTGCTAAATCCGGATTAGAGGTAGTGAACATAGAAACTGAGGAAATTAAATTAAAGGTAAAGAAAAGAGTAGGAAATAAAATTGTAACTACCAGCAAATCGCATCCTGCCATTGCCATGCCGCACGATTCTACCAGCCTGATTAACGCGGTTGGTTATCCTACTATTTCCACTGACTCGCCCAGTAACGAAGAGGAAGAAAACTCCAAAGGTCAGGGTTCAGAACATAAATATCTGACTATTAAATCGCCTATGATTGGTACTTTCTACCGCTCATCCAGTCCGGATGCCAAACCCTTTATTGAAATAGGCGATAAAGTGAGTGTAGGACAAACGGTTTGTATTGTAGAAGCGATGAAACTTTTCAATGAAATTGAATCTGAAATTTCTGGAAAAGTTATTAAAATTCTTATTGAAGATTCCTCACCTGTAGAGTATGATCAGCCACTTATTATGATCGATCCTTCATAAGCCATATACAAGCCTGTATCGGCTTTTTGTTATATGGAGCAATTATTACAATTTGTAACCTGAAGAACGTTGTTTAAAAAAATATTAATAGCCAACCGAGGCGAAATAGCCCTGAGAATTATCCGCACCTGTAAAGAAATGGGCATCAGAACAGTAGCTGTTTATTCTACTGCCGACCGCGATAGCCTTCATGTACGATTTGCCGACGAAGCCGTATGCATTGGTCCACCACCCAGCAGGTCTTCTTACCTGAGCATGCCTAATATTATTGCCGCTGCCGAAATTACCAATGCTGATGCCATTCATCCGGGATATGGTTTTTTGTCGGAGAATGCTGAGTTTTCAAGAATATGTCAGGAATATGAAATCAAATTTATTGGTGCTTCTCCTGATATGATCAATAAAATGGGCGATAAAGCTACAGCGAAAGCCACCATGAAGGCCGCTGGTGTACCTACCATTCCAGGTTCTGAGGGCTTACTCGAAAGCATAGAATCCGGATTAGTTATCGCCAAAAAAGTAGGGTACCCTGTAATCTTAAAAGCTACAGCTGGCGGGGGTGGCCGGGGTATGCGGATTGTAAAAAATGAAAGCGGTTTTAAAAAAGCCTGGGATGAAGCCTTTCAGGAAGCTGAGGCTGCTTTTGGTAACGGACGGCTATACCTAGAAAAATTTGTTGAGGAACCCCGCCACATTGAAATACAGATTGTAGGTGATAAAACGGGTCGGGTTTGTCATCTTTCAGAAAGAGATTGCTCTATACAGCGCCGCCACCAGAAATTGCTGGAAGAAACCCCCTCGCCTTTTATTGACCAGGAATTACGTGAAAAAATGGGACAGGCAGCAATTTCAGGAGCAAAGTCAATTAATTATGAAGGTGCTGGCACCATTGAGTTTTTGGTAGATAAACACAAAAACTTTTACTTTATGGAGATGAACACCCGGATACAGGTGGAACATCCTATTACCGAAGAAGTTACTAAGTTTGACCTGATTAAAGAGCAAATTAAAGTAGCCGCCGGCATAAAAATCTCTGGCCGCAACTATTTTCCTGACCAGCATGCCATCGAGTGCCGTATTAATGCTGAAGACCCTTCCAAAGGATTCCGCCCGAGTCCGGGAAGAATTACTAATTTGCATATTCCCGGAGGACATGGCATACGTGTCGACACCCATGTGTATGCAGGCTATACCATTCCACCCAATTATGATTCAATGATTGCCAAGCTTATCGCCTCTGGCCAAAGTCGTGAAGAAGCCATTGTTAGAATGAAAAGAGCCCTGGAGGAATTCGTGATCGAAGGAGTAAAAACTACAATTCCATTTCATATTAAGCTGATGGATGACAAAAAATTCAGATCCGGAAAGTTTACCACTGCTTTTATGGATACGTTTGACCTTTCAAATCTTGAGTTGTAGTTTCAGATTGACGCTATGTACAACAGAGCTTAAATAAAATCTGATGCTTTTAGTAGGTTATAAATTTCAAGGCATACCCAGGCATCGGTAGCGGCATATCTGATTTGTTTTTCGTTCAGGACTGCATTTTCCCAGTTAGAGGTTTGTTGCGACTTGGAAACCCTGAACTTAAGAAAAATAGCCGTCAACTTCCGTACACCAGCATGGGGAATATCCAGCGTGGATGCTACATGGTTCAGATCCAGCACATTATCCGGATCAAAAATATGATTACCCTTTTCCTGAGACCAGGTTTTCTGAAGGTCTTTGATATCGTCCCGAATGCTGATTCCCACTTTACAAATTTGCTTACTGGTAAAAAAATCAAATATTTCTTCAGTAAAACCTGTATAATTCATCCTGATTAAAAAAACCTTTTCAGGAATGGCAATTTGCAGCAGCACCACTGGATTCCAGACTCCTTTCCGGAAAGCTGGTTTTGATTCTGTATCAAATCCTACAATGCTGTGCATTTTTATCTCCTCATATGCTTTTGCCAGCGCATCAGTAGTTAGGATAACTTCTACGTGACCTTCGTATTGCCCCAGGGGCAAAAAATTAATTTCGTCTTTTGTTATATCTTTTGAAAACATCCGCAATTATATACTTCTTCTGGTTTATACAGCTTCTTTTATTGTTTCTTCTTCTTTACTAAAACGAGCTATTTTTATGTTAAAAAAGCCATAGAACATAGTCATTAACGGGCTTATAATACAAAAAAATGCATAGGGGGCATAGGTCATGGTAGCCACACCCAACACAGAGGCCTGCGTAGCACCACAGGTATTCCAGGGCACCAACACTGAAGTAACCGTACCCGAATCTTCCAGGGTTCGGCTCAGGTTTTCCGGTTTTAAACCTCGGTTTCGGTAAGTTTCCGCATACATTCTGCCAGGAACTACAATTGCCAGATACTGATCGGAAGCCGTAAGGTTGAAAAATATACAGGTCCCTACAGTAGAAGCAATTAATGAGCCCGTAGAATGAACCAACTGGATAATTGAATGGGTAATACGCTCTAACATGCCGGCAGATTCCATAACTCCGCCAAATACCATGGCACATATTATTAGCCACACTGTATTCAGCATGCCATACATTCCTCCTGTCGACAGCAACTCATTTACCATATCATTATCGGTGGTAATGCTGATATTGGTATACATGGCTTTCATCACTGCTATATAAGTTGATAAAGCATCGCCATTCGCGCTACCTGCCACTTCCTGTATGGCTTGTGGCTGAAAAATGATGGCAAACAAACCGCCCAACAGCGTACCTACCAGCAAAGCCGGCAAAGCCGGAACTTTTTTTACAATCATAAAAATTACCACAACAGGTACAATAAACAACCAACCTGAAATATTGAATTTGGTCTCAATGGCAACCAAAACGTCATCTATGCTACCCGTACTTTCCGAAGTACCACTAAAAATACCAATCGCAAGAAACAGTAACAAGGTAATTGTCATGGAAGGCACTGTAGTAAGTACCATATAACGAATATGGGTAAACAAATCGGTACCAGCCATGGCAGGTGCCAGGTTAGTGGTGTCGGACAAGGGCGACATTTTATCACCAAAATAAGATCCGGAAATAATAGCGCCGCCAATCAGTCCTTCCGAAAGACCTAATGCTTTTCCAATGCCTAATAAAGCCACGCCAATGGTGGCTACGGTAGACCAACTGCTTCCCGTAGCTAAGGAAACAATTGCACATACCACACAAGCAGCAAATAAAAATATAGTAGGATTCAGAATCCGCAATCCATAATAGATCATCGCGGGTACTATCCCACTTAAAAGCCAGGTACCAGCCAATGAGCCAATTAATAGTAGAATCAGAATGGACGGCATAGCCGAACTGATGCTGCTTACCATGCCGTCGCTCATTTGCTCCCAGGTAGCTCCTGATCGCATGGCTACCAAAGCCGCTACCGAGGCGGATAACAACAGCATGATCTGATTGGAGCCATCAAGTGCTGAATCGCCAAAAACAAAAAATACGTTAATAAAGAGCATAACAATGAGAAAAGCGACAGGAATAAACGCTTCTACCAGTGTTGGTTTTCTTTTTTGGCTCACTAATATTAATATAAAATGTTAAGGTATTAAGTTTAATTCGTAAGATAATAATTATTTTCTTAACAATATTAGAATAAACTTAACAATCCGTTAGAAAAACGCTAATAACAGCCATCGCGCAAGATTTGCCAAGCACTAACACCCTCGCATACCTTAGCGATTACGATAAAAGTTAAGAAAGTTTTTATAATTAAAGCGCAGGATTAATTAACTTGCAGTGATGGAAAAGTTTGTTGTATCCGCACGTAAATACCGACCTACCGGGTTCGAAGAAGTAGTAGGACAGGAGCATATTACCACCACCCTACAGAATGCCATTGACACCGATCAGCTGGCGCAGGCATTGCTATTCTGCGGACCAAGAGGGGTAGGAAAAACTACATGTGCCCGTATTCTGGCCCGGTTAGTGAATAAATTTGAACAAAGCAGCAGCGATTTGGGCTTACAGGCAGGTACTCCCATGAATATTTATGAACTGGATGCTGCTTCTAACAACTCAGTGGACGACATACGCAACCTGATAGATCAGGTACGGTATCCGCCTCAGCAGGGCCGGTATAAGGTTTACATTATTGATGAGGTGCATATGCTTTCTAACCAGGCTTTTAATGCCTTTTTGAAAACACTGGAAGAACCGCCTTCGTATGCCATTTTCATTCTGGCTACTACCGAAAAGCACAAAGTGATTCCCACCATTCTGTCGCGTTGCCAGATATTCGATTTTAACAGGATTCAGATTCAGGATATTGCTCGGTATCTGAAAAAAATCGCTGATAAAGAGGACATTGAAGTGGAAGAGGAAGCACTGAACCTGATTAGCCAGAAGGCTGATGGTGCCTTGCGGGATGCCCTTTCAATTTTCGACCTGATCGTAACTTTTTCCTCCGACAGAAAAGTTACCTATCAGAATACCATTGATAATCTTCATATACTTGATTATGATTATTACTTCAAAATAACAGACGCTTTGCAGGCGGAAAATCTGGCACATGTACTGCTTACCTACGATGAAATTCTAAGAAAAGGGTTTGACGGGCATAATTTTATTGTTGGTTTAAGTGAACATTTCAGAAACCTGCTGGTATGTAAAGACGAAGCTACTATCAGGCTTTTAGAAGTGTCTGATGCTGTAAGAGCCAAATACCTGAAACAGGCGCGTGAAGTTTCCTTATCATTCCTGCTATCTGCCCTTCACATAGCCAGCCAATGTGATATCAACTTCAAAACCAGCAAAAACCAACGGCTACACGTTGAACTCACACTTATGAAAATGGCCTATCTCAATGCAGCCATTAAGGTTTCTCAACCGGCACCTTCCATAGCCACCGAGCCCGAAAAAAAAAACATTGAAGTAAATCCTGAAAAAACTCCCTTACCTCCTGAAAGTTCTTCCATAAAGGAACAAAAACCGGAACCTTATCGAAATGGTAATGCTAAAGATCTTAATCCTGTAAACAGTGCCGGGTTGAGTCAGTTAAAAAATAAATCCACCGTTAAAATTCCCAGTCTGAAGGATATCCATTCCTATCAAAGAGAAGATACCCAGGAAGTCGCGGTAATGGAAGAAGAACCTGCGGGGCAGCAGAAAAATGAAGCAATTCAGCTGGATGAACTGAAAATGTACTGGCAGGAATTCGCGAATAAGAAAAGAGCGCAGGGAAAAGATTCGGAATATACGATCCTGAATCAGGAAATAACGCTTGAATCTGATGGGGTTACCGTACCCATTGTACTGTCAAACCCGCTTCAGGAAGACATTTTCAATAACTGTAGGGCAGAACTATTACAACATTTACGCCAGCAGCTTAATAATTATAAACTTCGAGTACAAACCCAGGTAATCAGAGAATCTGCTCCCAGAAAATTATATACCCCCAGCGAAAAATTCCAGTACCTGATGGGAAAATACCCTGAATTAAAAAATTTAAGAGACCGGCTTGGCCTCGATCCCGATTTTTAGTGGATATTTACTAGACAGAAAAATAAAACGCTAAACCTCATAGGCCTTTAGTTCTTCCAAAGCTGCCTCATTAAGTGGCTTGGTAATAAATCTTATTACGTAGTTATTGTTCACAATTTTATCAATATCCCGTTTGTTATCAGAACTTGATAGAATAACAATTTTGCATTTATCTTTTACTGTATCAGGAAAATTCTCGAATTCATACAGAAATACAAAACCATCAACAATAGGCATATTGATATCTAAAAAAATAAGGTCAGGAAGCCTTGATACGTTTTCTGTATTTTCACCCAGGTAGTTTAAAGCACTTTGTCCTGAACTTTTTACCACTACCTCCTTCGCAAAATTTGTAATTTCAATAATCCGCTTACTGATAAAATTATCCGTATCATTGTCGTCAATAAGCATCACCAACTCAATATTTTTTCCTTTCATCAGAATAACTAAGTACTTTTTTCTATATGCCGACCTACATAAAAAGGCAAACAGAGCACAGCCGCTTTTTGTTTGAAGGTAGTTAAAATTTATACGTCTAAAATACCTTGATTTTCAATCGAAAACAATAAGGTTTCGCTAAATATGGTACAAGAACAAAAATTAGTGAATTATGCACAGGTGAACTCATAACCGCCTAAAAAAATAGCTTAAGGCAACCTTATTTATTTTGAGTTTGTTTCCGCACTTTCAGATCTTCTCCTACTGATAAATTAAAAGTTTCCTTATCGTTCCAGCTCATCAGCTCTTTAATGGTAACTCCGTATTGCCGGGCTACACCGTATAAAGTTTCTCCCGGTTGTACTTTATGAAAAACAAAATCGCTACCAGTTTCAGGAATTTGAGAGTTCTTTTTACCTGTAATAATTTGTAATTGCTGGTTTATTTCTAATATATCATTTGTTGTCATATTGTTGTAAGCTGCCAGTTCAGTGGTGGTAAGTCCATATCGCCTTGCGATACTGTACCAGGTTTCGCCCTGGCCTACAGTATGAAAAATTTTCTGCCCGTCTGAAATATCGGAATGAGCAGCGGTTTTTTTATCTGCTATTGGTTCATCCGGTTCTGAAAATACAGGAACAGGCGATACAATGGGCGACTTTTCATCTTCTTTAACTCTTGGAGACTCATTCTGTTCAGGTGCGCTTTTTTCAGCATTTTGTAAGGTTACTTTCGGTGTTGTAACATTAACTCCCTGATTGGAGGATTGTTTTTCTACTTTTACAAGCTCAGCCTTTGGCCTAATCTTTTCCTTTGGCTTTTCAGTATTAGAAACCGGGATAGTTTTAGGCAACGCTACTTCCTGACGCGCCTTCTTTTCAGCAGGTATGGTTTTGTACTCCACCGGTTGGTCTTTGGGCCTGATGAACCGCATCCACAATACACGGCCTGGTTCCAGTTTTTCTTCCTTTTTCATCCGGTTATCGCGCATCAGTTTTTTTTCTTTGATACCAAATCGCTGAGAAATAGTCCAGAGATTTTCCCCAGGTTCTACCACATGAAAATGTAATTTTGCTTTATTCTTTTTGTGTTTCAGATAGTAAAAATTACCGGCTTTTACTGCTGCGCCTTTCCGGTCGAGATCATTAAATTTAATAAGCTTTCTGGCGGGTATGCCTGTTTTCTCAGAAATTTTTCTTATGGTTTCTCCTGGCTTGGCGATAATAGCGGGGATATTATTTACGGTAACATTTGCTCCGTTTCGGGCTTGCTTCTCTTCAATAATCGGAAATAGATCGCTTTCTTTTACTTCAAAATCAGAAATCTTCAGAAACCGGTTTTTGATATCGCTATCAGTTTCTTGCACCTTACTTTTACTACTTACAGAAGCTAATACTTCTTTTTGTTCTTCTTTAATATTAGCAGGTATAATTACATAATATGTTTTATCTTCTGGTACCCGTTTTTTCTTTAACCATTTGTTATAAGGTTCCAAATCAGTTTCGGTCAGATTAAATTCCGCGGCGATCTCTTCCAGCGTTTTTCCACCACCTTTGCTATAAGCAATCAGTTCTTTTTCATAACCCTCAGGGTTCTGGTTCACAACCTTTTCAAAAGCAATTTTATGGGCCAGAAATTTTAATACATACCAGTGGGTTTTCCCATCCAGTTTCATTTCTTTTTTACCGTATTGACGCTTATCGGTAATTTTTAAGCCGCCACCCGGGCCCACGTTATAAGCCAGTACCGCGTAAAACCAGTTATCAAAATACCGGTTATTGCTTTTTAAATACCGGGCGGCTCCTAAACTGGCATTTACAATATTCATGCGTTCGTCTACCTCGCTGTTGATGGCAAGACCAACCTCTCGGGCAGCCGCTTCTTTAAACTGCCAGTAGCCAATGGCATTAGCCGATGAAACCGCGTCGCCTACCAGCGCACTTTCCTGAATTACTAAATATTTAATATCATCCGGCACATTTTCTTCCCGAAAGGCCTGCTCAATAAGCGGCAAATGCAAGTCTACGGTTTCAATTCTCCGTTTGAGATAACTTTCGTTTCGGGTAAGCGCATCGACATCAGATTGTATTTTTTTCCGGGCTTCCGGGGTCAGTACCAGTACCTGATCGGCAAAATTTATTTTATCAGGGACTACAATTTTTTGGGCGTAAGAGGTGAAAAAAGAAAAAAAAGAAAAAGTAACTAACACAAATTTATTCATAAACTATAGTTTTCGGGCTACCATTAAACCGTCTCTTATTGGAACAAGAACGTTCTCAACCCTGGTATCATTATACACGTGTTTATTAAAATCTATCATATTCCGCGTATCCTTATCCGGTTGCTTATCTGCTTTTGATACTACTTTGCCGCTCCACAACACATTATCGGCAATGATAAATCCGCCCTGACGGGTTTTTTGCAGTGCCAATTCATAATAATTTTTGTAATTCATTTTGTCGGCATCAATAAATACCATATCGAAAGTATCAGTCAGTGAAGGAATAATATCCAAAGCTTTTCCTAAATGGTAAACAATTTTTTGGGTAAGCCCTGCCTGTTCAAAATATCCACATACCATTTCCTCCAATTCATCATTTACATCAATAGTATGTAAAATACCAGTTTCTGGCATTGCCGAGGCCATCCAAATGGCAGAATAACCCGTAAATGTGCCTATTTCAAGAATACGCTGAGGCCGCACCATACTCACAAACAATGCCAGTATATTTCCCTGCAATGGCCCTGACAACATGCGGGGCATCCTTACTTTCAGGTGGGTTTCCCGGTTCAACTCCTGAAGTACTTCTGATTCTGCTTTGCTATGTCCTTCTGCATAAGCCAGCAGGTCTTTATCTGAATCAAGCATTTTTTTATGAATTAGATAAGGTAAAACATTTTGCGCTTTTTAAAGTTAAGCAACGTTACAAAAAGTCAGCCTTGGAGACAAATATCGCCGGTTGAATAATAAGAGAAAACTCAATTGTTTTTGTGTATTGACTAGTGGTTATTCAGTTATTGTTACGAATAACGATTTTCCCTAAATCACTACAAACTTTCTTCTGTTCTTTTTTACTTTCCTCAATTACTACTCCATAAACAGGGAAATTTACCTATATCGTATGCATGCCTAATAAAATTCTGTATATTTGGCGTAATGAATTCGCAAGTATGAGAAGAGAAGAAACCGTTGATTACAACATTAAGGCCGCCTGGCACGCTATTTACCGCATGTATAACCAGAAAGCCATAAAAAATGATTTTACTACTTCTATTGGATTTGTGTTGCTTAATATTGATTCTACCGAAGGCACACCAGCCACGAAAATCGCGCCGCTGATGGGGCTGGAATCACGAAGCCTGACTCGCATGTTGAAAAACATGGAGGAAAAAGGGTTTATTGAAAAACGGCCCGACCTGAATGACAAACGATCTGTCAGAATTTTTTTGACCCCGTTAGGAAAAGAGAAAAAAGAAATTTCCAGAAAGACGGTGAAGGAATTTAACTACCTCATTCGGAGTATTATTCCGGAAGAGAAACTAAATGTATTTTTTGAAGTCATTATCAACATCAATAAAATTATAGAAGAAGATAACCTACAAACCATTGCTGAAAATGAAGAACAAAAGCATTAAAAAAGTCGCAGTTTTAGGTTCAGGCATCATGGGTTCCCGCATTGCCTGCCATTTCGCCAATATTGGCACTGAAGTACTTCTGCTGGATATTGTTCCTAAAGAATTGAATGAAGCAGAAAAGAAAAAAGGCCTTACCCAGGAACATCCCGCCGTAAGGAACAGGATTGTGAATGAATCTTTTCAAACAGCCTTAAAATCCAGTCCTGCGCCACTCTACCACCCTTCGTTTGCCAGTCGGATTTCTCTTGGCAATTTCGACGATAATATGAAAGATTTGGCCAGGTACGACTGGATTATTGAGGTGGTGGTTGAAAATCTGGATATCAAGAAAAAAGTGTTTGAGCAGGTAGAAAAATACCGCAAGCCCGGCACAATTATTACTTCCAATACTTCGGGCATTCCCATTCATCTGATGCTGGATGGCCGCAGCGACGATTTTCAGAAACACTTTTGTGGTACCCACTTTTTTAATCCGCCCCGTTACTTAAAACTGCTGGAAATTATTCCTACTAAAAAAACCGATCCGGAAGTGGTTGACTTCCTGATGCGTTATGGCGATTTGTATCTGGGCAAAGATACGGTGCTTTGTAAAGATACGCCCGCCTTTATTGCCAATCGGATTGGTATTTATGGGTTGATGGCTACCCTGCATACTGCAGAGAAAATGGGACTCACCATTGGGGAAGTAGACCGCCTCACCGGGCCTTTCATTGGTCGGGCCAAATCGGCCACCTTCCGCACCCTGGACGTGGTAGGCCTCGACACTTCTGTGAAAGTATCCAATAACCTGTATGAAGCACTTACCAAGGACGAATCGCGCGACACCTTCAAACTGCCTAAAATTGTACAGGAATTGTACGACCGGAAATGGTGGGGCGATAAAACCAGACAGGGTTATTATAAAAAAACCAAAAACGACAAAGGAGAAACCGAAATACTGGAGCTGGATCTGAAAACCTATGAATACGGCGGAAAAACCAAAGCGAAATTCCCTTCTCTGGAAGCTGCCAAATCGGTTGAAAATCTGAAAGAAAGGATTCCGATGCTGGTAAATGCCGATGACAAAGCTGGCGAATTTTACAGAACTACTTTCTATGACTTGTTCCAATATTGCTCTAATCGCATTCCTGAAATTTCTGACGAACTTTTCCGCATCGATAAGGCAGTTTCTGCCGGATTTGGCTGGAAATACGGTCCGTTTGAAACCTGGGATATGCTGGGCGTGCCGGAAACTTTAGAAAAAATGGAAAGTGCCGGTTTCAAAGCCAACCAGTGGGTACATGACATGCTGGATGCCGGATTTACTTCTTTCTATAAAATTGATAAAGGCGTTCGACATTACTATGATATACAGAGCAAAAGCTACAAGCCTGTTCCCGGCCTGGAAGAGTTTATCCTGCTCGACAACCTAAGGGAAAACAAAGTACTGTGGAGCAACGCCGGAGCTTCTGTGTTTGACCTGGGTGATGGCATTCTTAACCTGGAATTTCATTCCAAAATGAATACCCTGGGTGCTGAAGTGGTGGAAGGCATTAATAAAGCCATTGATATGGCCGAAAAAGAGTATCGGGGTTTGGTAATTGCCAACGAAGGCGACAACTTCTCGGCAGGGGCCAACCTAGCCATGATTTTCATGTTTGCTATAGAACAGGAATACGAAGAAATTGACATGATGATCAGGCAGTTTCAGAATACCATGATGCGGGCCCGTTATTCTTCTATTCCGGTAATATCCGCTCCGCATGGTATGGCATTGGGTGGCGGGTGCGAACTTACGCTGCATTCCGATCGTGCCCAACCTGCTGCTGAAACCTATATTGGTTTGGTAGAATTTGGGGTAGGCCTGATCCCTGCCGGTGGCGGCACCAAAGAAATGGCGCTTCGGGTGTCTGACAGCCTGGAAGTAGGCGATATTGAACTGAATGCCCTTCAAAATGCCTTTATGAATATCGCTACCGCTAAGGTATCCACTTCCGCATATGAAGCTTTTGATCTGAAATATTTTCAGGAAGATGACAAGGTCACCATCAATAAAGACCGACAGATTGCCGATGCCAAAGCCACTGCCTTATTGCTGGCGGAGGAAGGTTACACCCAACCAGTACCCAGAAAAGATATTAAAGTACAGGGAAAAACAGGCATCGCGCTGTTTGAAGCGGGAATTTATGGCATGCGACAGGGGCATTATATTTCTGAACATGATAAAAAGATTGCCGGAAAACTAGCGTATGTAATGTGCGGTGGCGACCTCTCTTATCCGCAGGAAGTTTCAGAACAATATATGCTGGACCTGGAACGGGAAGCCTTTTTATCGCTAACCGGTGAAAAGAAAACCCTGGAAAGAATTCAGTCTATATTGCAGGGTGGTAAACCGCTTAGGAATTAAGCGGATCAATTATCGATGTTTCTTCGCCAGTCGGTCCATAGGTCGGAATATCCTCTCCCCCCGACCTGTGTCGCACAGGACGGAAGTTCTGCTTTTTCTGACTGAACTTAGAAGCACAAAGTTTCTTCTTGTGTGCCACAAAACGAGGAAAGGGAATGCCTGCTTAATTCTCACTGTTAGGGCTTTTTATTTCATTTCAATTACCAACCCTTCATTTGCCTGAAGTTCTATGCCCCCCTCTATGCGAAAACCTTTCCGCTGAGGGTGTGTGGCTATTATAACCGTACCAGCAATATCAATATGTTCCACCTCAAATGTCTCCGGTGAATTTCCCGTGTTTAAAACAATCAGAAAACGTTTTTCCTCATACTGCCTGATGTAGGCAAAAACTTCATTTTTAATCCCTGCAGGTTCGTAACTTCCTACCTGCAGTGCAGGTTCAGTCTGCCGGAGTTGGATCAGGCTTCTATAAAAGGATAACAGAGAATCAGAGTCTTGTTGTTCTGCTTTTACATTCTTTTCGAAATAGTTGCCTGCCAATGGTAACCAGGGGGAGCCTTTGGTAAATCCGGCGTTTTTTGTATCATCCCACTGCATGGGCGTGCGCTCCGGATCGCGGCCCAGTCCTAAACCAGGCACATTTAATTCCTGAGGGTCCTGCACCATTTCCGGCGGAATGAGTACGTTTTCCATACCCAGTTCATCGCCATAATACATAGTAGGCGTGCCCCGCAAAGTAAGCAGCAGCATAGCGGCCACCCGCGCCTGTGCCGCACCAATCCGCGTCGCAATCCGTGCCTGATCGTGGTTACCCAATACCCAGTTGGGCCATCCATTGTCTGGCAATACGCCTTCATACTTATTGATAGCCGTAAAAATTTCTTCCGCATCCCAGGGCAGCACTACTAATTGAAAATTAAAAGGAAGGTGCGCCCCCCTATTATCAACCCCGTAATACGTCACCAGTTCATCAATAGGCAAATAAATCTCACCAATCATCAGCCGCTCCTCATATTCGTCCAGCAAACCGCGCATCATGGCCACCACATCGTGTACTTCAGGCTGATCGGTAGAGAAAGTAGGCAAAACAGCATTGTAAGGCGATTCGCTGGGCACATAGTTTGGATTGGGCGGGTTGTTCCTGAACTGATCATCCTTAATCATATGCCACATTACATCTACCCGGAAGCCATCTACACCCTTGTCCAGCCAGAAGCGCATGGCATTCAGCATGGCTTGCTGTACTTCCGGATTGCGCCAGTTCAGGTCGGGTTGTTCCTTCAGAAAAGCATGGTAGTAATATTGGTTGGTTTTTTCGTCCCATTCCCATCCACTTCCACCAAAAACACTAAGCCAGTTGTTGGGGGGACCGCCTTTTGAAGCGGCATCGTGCCACAGATACCAATCACGCTTAGGATTATCGCGGGATGAACGGGACTCCAGAAACCAGGGATGCTGATCCGAAGTATGATTGGGCACAAAATCCAGAATCAGTTTCAGGTTCCGCCGGTGTACTTCCTCCAGCAACTGGTCAAAATCTTCCATAGAGCCAAATAACGGATGAATACCGGTGTAATCGGCAATATCATATCCGAAATCGGCCATGGGTGATGGAAAAATGGGAGATAACCAGAGGGCCTGTATGCCCAGCCATTGCAGGTAATCCAGTCGGCTGATAATGCCCTGCAGGTCGCCTACCCCATCGCCATTGCTGTCCATAAAAGAGCGGGGATAAACCTGATAAACGATTCCTTTTTGCCACCAAAGGTATTGATCTGCTGTTTTCTTCATATAACTTCAAACAACAGGCAGCCCAAACTGTTTTGACAAATTATTTAGGAATAAAGGTGAGTCGTGGTTATGGCTTCTCGTATCAGTTGCAAAACATTTTTCCGGTCAGCCATTCCAACTTACCGCCTGCATATGGTGTCTGTACCATATCACAGTAACTTTTAAATAAATTACCATGAAAAAATTACTTTTTGCTGTAGTTATCGCAGGCAATCTATTCGCCTGCTCTCTTAATAATGAAATAGATTCAGCACAATTAAATAGGGAAACAAATGCCTATCCTCAGAAATGGGAACTTGTAAAAATGACCGGAAGCTTTACGAATTCCGAAACTACAGGAACAGATATGGCATGGCAGGAATTTTATCTGTTGGAGCCAAACCATACCTTTACCAAATCGCGGGAAAGCAATGGTGATACCAAAGAAGCAAAGGGCACCTATGCGTTTGTGGATTTATCAGATGGGAAATATTTGGAGCTTACCTACGAATCAGATAATGAGCTGATTGGAAACTGTACGGGCGAACCCAAAGAATATCTGAGACTGACTGCTGAAAATACGCTGGTAGCTACCTGGCTGGCCTGCGATGGCCCGGGATTAGAATATAAAAAGGTACAATAAAGGCACCCCAATTAAAACAGGCAATGCCTGGGTTATTTATGGTAGTAAATCGTTTTTAATTCCTGATGTTACCGGCTGAAGGTACCTTATTACATTAGTTTTTTGTATTTTAACTGATATAATTCAGCATTCAAAAATAACCAACAAAACTACTGACCATTGGACATCAAACAGATTTTTAAAAACAACCGGCAATGGGTAACTGAAAAACTCAATGCTGACAGTCATTACTTTGACAACTTATCGAAAGGACAGAATCCTGAAATTCTGTACATTGGTTGTTCTGACAGCCGCGTAACGGCAGAAGAATTGATGGGTGTGCAACCCGGCGATGTGTTTGTACACAGAAATATCGCTAACATGGTGCCCAACACCGACCTAAGCGCCATGTCTGTGATTAATTACGCGGTAAGCCACCTGAAGGTGAATCATGTGGTGGTTTGCGGGCATTACTTCTGTGGTGGCGTGAAAGCCGCCATGCAGTCAGCCGATCTGGGCATTCTGAATCCCTGGCTGAGAAATATCCGGGATGTATATCGTTTGCATAAAAATGAGCTAAATGCCATTGAAAATGAAGACGAGAAGTACAAACGATTGGTGGAACTGAATGTACAGGAACAGTGCGTGAATGTGATTAAAACATCAGAAGTACAAAAAGCCTATCGCGACCGGCAAATCACGGTGCATGGCTGGGTATTTGACATTCAGAGCGGTAAACTGATCGACCTCAATATTGATTTCGACAGGATATTAAAAAATATCATGGAAATATACCGCCTGATTTGAATGCGGGCAGGCTAATGGAAATTATTAGTCGGAAATACAATAACAGGGGCGATACAATCGCAGGACTGGTTCGCCCTCGTTAAAAACAAGGGCGATACTTTCCGGTTTTATTCAGCGCTTACTCTTATTTTTGAAGCTTCTTTTACTTCAGCAGTTTCTTTGTCTTTATCTTTGCGCTTTCTTTTTGATGAAAGGATTACAATGCCATAGGTTTCCAGCATTTGCGGGGTTTCTTGAAAGGCGACGCGTGCCAGTTTACTAAACTCAGCATACCAAACTCTCAGGGCTTTAATCGCCGCTGCTTTTACCTGCGTACTGTTTTCAGCATCGCCTTTTTTCTTCAATCGCTGCCCATCAAGTGCCAGTAAGGCTTCCGCGGCAGCTTTATTCTGCTGCAAGGCCTCCTGCGTAACACCATATTGCTGTAACCGCTCCATATACTTGGGTGCTTTGCTATAAAAGTCAATAGCCTGTTGTGCCCATTCCCAGGTTTTCCTGGAAACTTTTTCAATTTTCAGTTCCTCTATCACAAGTGGCTCTTTTCGGAAGGCGATTTTAGCAATGGATACATGTTCTTTGAATACCTCCAGCGCCGCGTCGCTGTCCTGTTTAATTTGAAAAGTCAGCTGGCGTGACGTGTCATAATGCTGCTCCTGGGTGTTATTCACCAGGCGGGCCTGTTCAAACAGAACTTTGCCTTCCTGTATGCGTTTGGGCGTAAAGCCATACACATTTAGCTTCTTTTGAAGCTCCTCATTGTCCGATGTGTTCTGAGTCGCCAGTTGAACGGCTTTAAATAGTTGCGCAATGGTTGTTATTTTCATTTGTCTATTATTTTATTTTATAAGCCTGCAAGTAAACCGGGAAATACCATACTTGCCGGACAAAAACCACTCCCACATTACACAGGTACTATGTCGGTGAAACATGGCTGTTTTTTCGTTACACGATTTCAACATAATTATCTTTAGAGAAACAGAGCAAGGCTTACACACAAATCATTAATTAGTATTAGTAAAAAATTTTCCTTCTCTTGTTCTTTTTCAAGCATATTAACAACTCTCTCAGATACAATTCTTTTATTTACTTTTTATTTCAAAGTACTTTTATTTTCAACATAAACTATCAAAATGGAAACGAAAACATTTAGCGTTGTTGCCTCCATATCAATGGTATTAACCCTTACGGTAGCAGCACTCAGCATTATTGGTGTTGCGATCACGGGTCTTTATCCGGGGATTATTGTGTTATTTTTAGTGGTTCTGATTCCAATTGCTTCTAAGTTTTACGCTAAAAAAATTATTAGCAAGTCCAATGATTTTCAGAGAAATTATTATACAACACTCACAATTATTAATTTGCTATCAATCCTAGTCGTGTTATAGATGACATTTGTGATCTTGGTTGATCGTGTTTTTAGTAAGATATTATGATATTGTTGATTTTTAATTAATAATAACTGCACGATAGCACGAACCGCTAACAAAATTGTATAAGTAATGGTAGAGAAAGAGCATAATATGAAGGTATGTATCCTGTTCAAATTCCATCATGGTTTGACAGGAAAGTGTCACGCGATCTGCCACTACTCATACAATTTACCGTTGATGCCAAGCCAAAGTATTAACAAAAGAAGCCTGAAATTCGTAGCTTTAATAAAAATTAAAAGGATGAATTTACTTTCAAGAATTACAATTGATCCGCAGATATGTCATGGCAAACCCTGTGTACGAGGAATGCGATGGCCAGTAGAAGTAGTGATTGATATGCTTGGTTCGGGAATGAGCATTGAAGAAATCCTGGATGATCACCCTGAATTGGAAAGAGAAGACATATTTGCTTGTTTACAATACGCAAAACTTACTCTTTCAGGACATAACATAAAAGAGGTAGCTTAGTGAAATTTCTCTGTGATGTACATATTTCCTACAAAATAGTCAACTATCTTAGATCAGTAGGATTTGAGGCTACTCATGTCAATGAAATACTTGATAAATGGCATACAAAAGACAGGGATATCTGCACCTATGCTGATGAAAACGATCTGATTGTTCTTACAAAAGATGCTGACTTTAAGAATAGCTTTCTCATCAGCAACACACCTGGCAAATTGATAAAGGTTAATCTCGGCAATATATCTACTTCAACTTTGATAGATGTGATTGCTGAAAATCTGGTAGCCTTACAAAATTTGGATTCAAACGGTGGATTTATGATTGAATTAGATCAAGACTCGGTCACATTTATAAAAAAGGAAAAGTAAAGCCTGGCACCAACATCAAGCAAAGCTCCCTTCAGTGGAACTGACGGCTGGTAAATAAGAGAAAAGTAGCACCAATGGAAACAATCTGAAAGAAACTCGGACAGAAAATGCTCCAAGGCCACCAAGTCGCCCCAGCCAGTTAGAATACACATGCCAACTACACGTGCTCATACCAGTTGGCGAAGCTGTTGGGTGGTTTCTTTGCATATTCCTGCTTAATTACGGAGTTGCTACGTAGTTTTTCAACATATTTAAGTTAATACATGAAAACGCTACGTTGCTTTTCCATATATTCCGATTCATCTATGGGATTGCTACGTAGTTTTTCTACATATATCTTTTAAGATACGCGGTTGCTACGTAGTTTCTTTACCTATTCATATTAATATATGAAAAGGCCACGTTGCTTTTCCATATATTCCCGTTCATTTGCGCAGTTGCTACGTAGTTTTCCTGCATATTTGGGTTCATACACGAGGCACTGGCGTGGTACATAGCTTTTGCCTGGCAGCGGAAGAGAAGTCTCCGGTGACCTTGAATCATACATAGGGCAGCCGTTAACAGGAACGTAAGATGAATTAAATTTGCGTTTTTTTTGCTTTACCTTTAACTTATAAAATCAATGAATAAGAGACTGCATGGTGAAAAACAGGGAAGCAATTATACATATTCTTAAAGCATACTTTGAAAAATCAAAATATCCTATCGAGAAAGTATGGCTTTTTGGCTCATATGCAAGAGATGAGGCAAAGGATGGAAGCGATATTGACCTGATGATCAGGTTTACGAAGCCTAATACAATAGATTTATGGGATTATGCGGGAATTATGCTGGAGTTGGAAGACTTAATAGCAGTAAAGGTTGATCTGGTGCAGGAAGGGAAATTAAAAGCTTTCGCACAGGCCACGGCTGAACAAGACAAAATAATAGTATATGAAAGAAAAGCCGAGGAACAAAGAGCGGTTACAACACATCATTGAAGCGGCCAAAAACATTCAGGAATTTACTAAAAGTATTGATTTCGAGAAGTTTTCGCAGGATAAAATACTCCAATATGCTATTGTGAAGAATTTTGAAATCATTGGAGAAGCAGCTCATCATATTACGAAAGATTTAAAAGAACAAACCAAAGATAAAATTGAATGGCGTAAAATTATCGCGTTTCGCCATATATTAGTACACGACTATTGGGATATAGATCTTGAAACGGTCTGGAATTCTAAAGAAACAAATCAGGTAATCTAATCACCGGCCTGACAGCATGGGGAACAGGCGCTTGATTTCCGCTTCATCGGGTTGCATGCCGTATTCACAGACCTGAAAAACTTCGGCATGGGTTACCTTAGCCGCTTTTTCCGCCCCATACCACTTTTCCAGTGCCTTTCTGGTTTCCGCGTTAATGGTAGCGGTTCTGTTCTGGGCCAGCCACTTTTTTCGTTCCCGCGCGCCGGTAGGCACTTCGTCGGCATACCCGCCAATCCAGGGCAGCCACTCATACACCTGGCTCACATGCGCGTCCAATGCGTCTACTTTCTTGCCGAATGCCTCGTCGGTGGCAATGGCAATGTCGGGCCGGAAGGGTTCGGGCGACTGAAAGCCGTCGTAGGTATATAAAAATACCGGATTCTTTTTCAAAGGGGGCGTTTCCGGGGCAATGTTCGGTACGGCCACCATGTAAGCGGCATCCTGTACCAGCACGCCGGTATACCGATGGTCGGGATGGTAATCGTTCGGGCGTGGGGCAATCACCACATCGGCATTCCACTCCCGAATTTCGCGGATAATCTGCAGGCGCACATCCAGGTTGGGGGTAAGCTCGCCATCATGGTTGCCCAACACTTCATACTCCGCTATGCCCAGCCGCTGGCCTGCTTCTTTCGCCTCTTCCTTCCGGATTTTGGCCAGTTGTCCGCCACCCAGGGTCTGGTGCCCCGCATCGCCATTGGTAACGGAAAGGAATTTAACGGCATGTCCCAGCGAAGCCAGTAAAGCCGCCGTACCACCGGCATCCAGATCACAATCGTCGGGGTGTGCCCCGATTACGATTACGCGGATAGGTTCGATCTGGGCTTGACTAATGGAACTGAAAGCGATAAGGAACAGGCAAAGCAGAGCGGATATTTCCATTGTATATGGGGTTGATAAAGGTTAATATTGGAATGGCACTTCAACGGTTGTGGTATCCCAGGCGAGCCACATGACGCCTCGGTTAGATCCTTTGTCTTCAAACTGAATGGTGAAGGCTTCTACGGCATTGTCCAGGGAAGTAACCGGTGCGGTAATCCGGGCCACATCATTTTTATCGTTGTAACTATACGCGCCCCAGTAATCCAGGTCTTTGCTGAAAATGATGGTCCATTCTTTTTCGCCCGGCTGGGTAAACAGGGCATACACACCGGCTTTTATTTTCTTTCCACCAAAAGTAACATCCTGAAACAGCTTGATTTCTGTAGCTTCGTTGGCACCGGTACGCCATACCTCGCCATACGGAACGAGTTCGCCAAAAATTTCCCTGCCATTCGCCATAGGGCGGCTATATACCACTCTGATGATGGCTTTTTCCCCTGCTTTCCGGTCGTGGGCAAAATTATCGGGAAAGTAAGCCATGTCCATGGAGCTTTTATCCACTTCCCGGAAACTCTGGGCATACGATAAACCTGAAACCATAAATAACAGGACAAGAGATAAAACAATTTTATGCATAATGATGCTGGTTTTGATGATGTTTCGATAATTGAATATGCGATTAATAAAACGCATGGTAATTTAACCGACGGGTGGTTACGAAGCAAGTATTAGTTTTAAGTGCATGTAAACTAAATTTTATTGTGTTTCCTAATGTCATTCCGAACGAATGCCGCAATGGAATTGTGAGGAATCTTTGCCATGTAGTTGATCGGCTATGGGGCAAAGATTCCTCCTTCGTCGGAATGACAAGACTGAAAAATGATGCGCAATATAGTTTACAGTGTACTTAAAAAGTAAAAGCGGGGCAAGTGTTTTCTTAGAAAAATGGATTGTGCCCTACTGTTCTAAATAGTACTTAATGTTGCTACATGGTACATTACCCCATAACAAGCATAACGTTTGCTGCTTATCCTTCAAAAACAGCAAATGCTATTACATATGAAAAAATTGATCTTATGTTGCCTCTCAGTTTTGATTGCATTCTCCCTTTTACATACCGGTTGTGCCAGCAAAACCGTAGTAAAAACCAGTACGCGCAAACCGGTTCCTCCCGGTCAGATGAAAAAAATGACCGGCACCAAATCGGCTAAGCCTTTTGCACCCGGTCAAAAGAAAAAGCACTAGGACCGGCCTTCAACCTATACTTTCCCTACCAGATTAAAATTGATTATTACCATAAACTTTTATAAGTTGCCGCCACGTCAGCGAAATATAAAAATTATGGCACATTCAAGAAGAAAATTTATCAGTTCCGCCTCCGCCCTGGTAGCAGGCGCGGGACTATCCTCAGTGATTCCATCTCCCTTACTGGCATCGCCCAAAAGCGTATCCGCGGCCAATCGCATTCGGATAGGCGCCATTGGCGTTAATGGCATGGGCTGGTCGGACCTCACCGCCATGCTGAAAAATCCTGATGCTGAATGTGTGGCTTTGTGCGATGTAGACAAAAATGTACTGGACAAACGGGTAGCGGAATTAGGGCAGAAAGATATTAAGGTAAAAGCGTATGCCGATTATCGTAAATTACTGGAAGACAAAAACGTGGATGCGGTCATCATCGGCACACCCGACCACTGGCACTGTTTAAACATGGTAGAAGCCTGCGAGGCAGGAAAAGATATCTATGTGGAAAAGCCTATCGGAAATTCCATTGCCGAATGCCGCAGCATGGTAGCCGCCCAGCAGCGTTACAACCGGGTGGTGCAGGTCGGGCAGTGGCAACGAAGTCAGCAGCACTTTAAAGATGCCATTGATTTTGTGCATTCGGGCAAACTGGGGCAGGTCCGGTTGGTAAAAGTATGGGCTTACTTTAGTTGGGTCACCCCTATTCCCAAGCTTCCCGACAGTGATCCGCCCGCAGGCGTGGATTATGACATGTGGCTGGGTCCTGCGCCTGAGCGACCGTTCAATCCAAATCGCTTTCACTTTAACTTCCGCTGGTTCTGGGATTATGCCGGCGGCCTCATGACCGACTGGGGCGTTCATTTACTGGATTATGCCCTTATAGGTATGAAAGCTGAAACACCCAAAAGCATTATGGCTGCCGGAGGAAAGTTTGCCTTTCCGGATGCTGCCGACGAAACGCCGGATACCTTAACTACGGTATACGAGTTCGACAACTTTAATATTCAGTGGGAACATGCCATGGGCATAGACAATGGCCCCTACAATCGCAAACATGGCATTGCCTTTATTGGTAACAATGGCACGCTTGTATTGGACCGGGGTGGCTGGGAAGTAATACCCGAAGGCGATAAAATGGAAGCCGTGCCCCTGCGAAAATCAGTAGACAGCGGACTGGACCTGCATACGCGGAACTTTATAGAAGTGGTTAAGTCCCGAAAAACAGAAGATTTGCAGGCGCCCATACAGGCAGGCGCGCACATCGCCATTTTCTCGCAAATGGGCAACATCGCTTACCGAACGGGTAACAAGATTTACTGGGATAAAGAAAAAGGCAAATTCGATGACAAGGAAGCCAATGCGTTTATCGCTAAAGAATACCATAACGGTTATAAGCTACCTGCTGTTTAAGCAGGTGTAGGTTTGTTAAAACATTAGCCATGCTCGCTGGAGCTTGCGTTTATTAGCTGATAAACTCGTAGAGTTGGGTTACTGTGAGCATATTTCATATAATCAGGTAGGGGTAATCCTAAAAAAAATGAGCTCAAGCCACACTTAAAGAAGCAATGGTGTATGGGTTAGATCACAGCACGTGAGGTGGTAGCCTTAGTAGAGGAACGTAACCTAAACCAAACAAAGATCAATTGGCGGTTTTCTGTACATAGTGCTCGCCAAACTCTCAATAGACACTATATCAAGGTAAACTCAGTGAATCAAATTTACCAGAAAACTTAGATTACAGAGTACTTAAATCAATTCATCTACAGCTTCTCATACCAATAAACCAAGATACGAATTCGCAAAAGCTGGTGTGATGAAAAAGGTCTGATGGACGTTAAAGATTCGGATTGAAAATTCTTGCCGCGATGATGCTTAAAATAATAAGGTTTAGTTTGAACTACACCTAAACAAGGGTGGGCTTTTAGCCAAGATACGAACGGCAAGATTGTGGCACAATGTTGTAACTTGTTTCCTGCCTGAAAATAAACTACCTCATGGTTTTTTATGTGCTCAAATATTTTAAGTATTTCATTATGGGCATAAGCTGTTTTTAAACAAAAGCTTGACTATATTCACAATAACTCTATAGCTGCCGGACTTTGTACTTATCCTGAAGAACACCAACAAAGGCCGAAAAATCAGGTAGAAGATAATGCGATAGGAACCAACTTTATCTTTACTAATTTTACGTATGCGCCAACTTGCTGCAATAATGTTTTCCGACATGGCTGGTTATACTGCCCTTATGCAGCAAAACGAACCATTAGCAAAAGACAAGCGTCGAAGGTTGAAGGAAGTTTTGGAAACTTCTGTGTCTGGTTACAATGGAAAAATTCTTCAATACTATGGTGATGGTGCTTTAAGCATTTTTAACAGCGCTGTTGATGGTGTAAATTGTGCTGTGGAAATACAAAAAACATTACTGCGGGAACCCAAAGTGGATCTGCGAATAGGTATCCATACCGGAGATATTTCAATAGAAGATGAAGCTATTTATGGCGATGGGGTTAACCTTGCCTCAAGGATTGAATCGCTTGCTGTTTCGGGTTCAATTTTTATTTCAGAAAAGGTGTTTGATGAAATAAGAAACCAGGAAAACCTTTCAGCTCGTGAAATGGGTTACTTTGAATTAAAGAATGTAATAAGGCCTGTCCGCATATTCGCAATAGATAGCCAGGGCCTTGTTGTTCCTACCCGTGATGCACTCAAAGGAAAAACCAAACTGCCTACTAATCGGCTGGCTGTGCTGCCATTTGTAAACATGAGTGCCGATCCTGAAAATGAATACTTCAGTGACGGTATTACAGAAGAATTACTGAATGCGCTTACTAAAGTAGATGGCCTTCAGGTAACCTCAAGAACCTCGGCCTTTGCGTTTAAAGGAAAGCAAACCGATATACGTGAAATTGGCATACAGCTAAACGTAGATAGAATATTAGAAGGAAGTGTACGTAAAGCTGGAAACCGTGTACGCATTACGGCACAGTTAATCAACGCGGCGGATGGATATCATATCTGGAGTGAAAATTATGACCGAAACCTGACTGATATATTTGAAGTGCAGGATGAGATTAGCAGTATGATAGCGAATAAGCTTCGCGAGAATTTGACTGCCAGAGAGCATGAGGAAACACTGGTAAAAGTACCCACTCAAAATCTTGAGGCTTATACACTTTTTTTGAAAGGCTTACATTTTCATAATAAGATCACGCCCAATGATGCTAAAAAAGCGATAGCATGTTTTGAAAAAGCAATAGCACTCGAACCGGATTATGCCCATGCTTACGCAATGGCCGCGGCAGGTTATGCTTTTCTTGGTGCATCAGGACAAATGCGACCAAAAGAAGCTTTTGAAGTTGTGCATCAGTATAGCGATAAAGCATTACAACTGGATAGTTCACTGGCAGTAGGATATTCGGCTAAGGGTTCGGCTTATTTGTTGTACGATTGGAAATGGAAACAGGCCTATAATGCACTGTTAAAAGCTATAGAGATCAATCCTGCTACCACCGGCGCTCACCAGATGCTTTCTTTTTATTATATGATCACAGGGCAAAAGAAAGAAGCTGTTGATATTATGGAAAAAGCGTTCCAAGTAGATCCACTATCTCCGATAGTTAACAAGTCCCTTGCAGATACCTACCTCAATGCGGGAAGAACTGATGACGCATTAAAACAAACTGAATTGTTGTTAGACCTACATCCACAGATGCGTGTAGCATTGGAGTTAAAAGGCTGGTGCGTCGGCGTACAAGGAGATTGGAAGAAGGCATCAGAAATATTTGAAGAAATCCACCGACTACACATAAAACATCCATTAAAAGGGCTTTTACCATTGGGGTGTGCCTATGCCAGATCAGGAGAAGTCGATAAAGCATTAGAGTGTATTCGTAAGATAGAGCAATGGCAAGTTGAAGAACCAGGAGTTATGTTGGATGCAGACTTAGCTATGATCTGGTTGTCATTAGGAGAAAAAGACAAAGCTTTTCATTATTTATTTCAATGTGTTGAAAAGAGGATGGGGCCTGTAGCTATTATTATTAATCACCATATGTTCAAAGTTCCGTCTGACGACCCCAGGTATCAATTATTAAAAGAGAA
>JBGTIS010000312.1:0-13251 GCA_041745535.1 Cyclobacteriaceae bacterium
ATCAGAACTGATGATGATTTAATGATAGAACCTCATCCATTTGCCCAGGCAGATTTTCAAATTACCAATCCTGTGGTAGCTGAAATATTAAAAAGTGGCGTAGAGATCAGAAATTACGCGGTATAATGAACCCCGATAGCGCGCGTTTCCAAAACGCGTGCTCGCCTCCGTCAGACCATACGAAGGCTTTACAATACTGAACAATCTTTTGTATTTTTGATGCAGGCAATTCTTCTGGATGGTATAATACCCGATGAAATACAAAACAAGCTACCGATTATTGCTATTCTTTTTACGAAGCATAAAGTAAAAAACGCTTACGTATTTGGCTTAACTAATTATTGAATTGAATGAATTACTAAAATGACTTTTTTATCTTTGAAGTATGATTCGATTAATTCAGGAAAATATCGAAAAGTTAAAACAGATTTGTGCTGTGCATTCAGTTTCTGAACTTTATTTATTTGGTTCAGCAGCTTCTGGTGATTTTGGAGATAAAAGCGATCTTGATTTTGCTGTCATATTTAAAAAAAACTTATCACCTCTTGAACATGGGGATGCCTTTTTTGCCTTAAAGGATGAGCTGGAAAATTTGTTCTCGCGAGAAATTGACTTGATCTCGTATAGGGTGATTAAAAATCCGATTTTTAAAAGCGAGCTAGACAAGACTAAGATTTCTCTTTATGCAGCCTAATGAACTTCTAAAATATTTACTAGATATTGAGTCAGTAATTACCGAATTAGACAAAATACTCGAAATTCATTCCAGGGATTATAAACAATTTAGTGAGAATTTCATGGCAGTGAGAACCACTGAAAGGGATCTCATGATAATAGGAGAAGCAGTAAGTAAGATATTAAAGATTAACCCAAAAGTTGAGATTTCAAGTGCTAAACATATTGTTGGGTTGAGAAATATGATTGTCCATGCCTACGATTCAATTGACCCAACTACCCTGTGGAGAATTTTAATTAAAGATATCCCCGTGCTTAAAGAAGATGTACAAAGGTTAAAAAATTAATTTCCTCCCGATAGCGCACGTTTCCAAAACGCGTGCTTGCCTCAATAAATAAATCGCTGATTTTAAGTAATGATTAAAAAACATATTGCCTTATCCATTATAGTGTTCTTCATCTTATTCCCGCAATTAATTTGGGCACAGCTTACACCAGTTCAGGAAGAGCAGGTAAAAAGCAGTACCGAACAGTATATGGATATGCTGGTCAGGCTGGCACAAAACCCAAAAGACGCGACAGCCTTTGAAGCTTTGCTGGGCTTATTCAACGATCCTTCCAGCAATCTGGTGTATCATGATCTGGCTGCTGCTGCCGTAACGGCTACCGCCTGGGAATACCTGGCTGCGGTGCGTGCGTTCAAGGGGCAGATTAAGTTTCGTTTTAGTGCGCCATTTTATTATTACCAGCAAATTACCGGACGCTGGCATGGGATGGTGAAGGTGGTAAAACAGATTTCAGGTGAAAATATCCGCCCGGCTATGGTAACCAATGTGCTCGCTATTGATGCGGAAACCGGCAAAATTGGTGAAATTGGGAATACCCTGCCCGCGCGTGCCATTCCTTTTGGCAGTAATCCCGGAAAGCCACAGGCCTCGCTGGTAACTGGTGGAGATCAGGTTTCAAAAGCTCCGGTTATCTCTAATACCCTTGGAAAAACTTACCGGAATGGCGAAGTGGTAAAGGAAGTAAATGGCCTTGAACTGGTGTATGTAAAGGGCGGCGCCTTTATTCCCGGGAACAGCAGAAACTCTTCTAAAAAGAAAGTTACCAACCGCATAGCAGCCGTGAACGATTTCCTCATCGGAAAGTATGAAGTAACCCAGGAACAATGGGTGCAGTTAATGGGGTTTAATCCCAGTACATTTAATACTTGTCTGAGGTGCCCCGTGGAAAATGTAGATTGGTACGAAGCGGTTGAATTCTGCAATAAGCTAAGCGAACAGGCAGGGTTAATGCCGTACTATACCATTGATAAAAAGACAAAGGATCCCGGCAATAAAAAGAAAAAAGATATAAAGAAATATACTATAAGGCTTAATGCGAATGCCAATGGTTATCGGTTGCCCACCGAAATAGAATGGGAATATGCTGCCAAAGGCGGATTAGATACCACTACGTTTGTATATAGTGGAGACAACGATTTAAATAAAGTAGGCTGGTATAAAAACAATTCAAACTTTCAAACCCATCTGGTTGGGCAAAAGCAGGCAAACAAGCTGGGCATACACGATATGTCAGGCAATGTGTGGGAATGGTGCTGGGATTGGTTTGATAAGGATTATTATAAAAGCAGATCAACCAATCATCAGACAGGTCCGACTGAAGGTACTCAGCGGGTAATCCGGGGCGGGAGTTGGTTTATTCTGGCGGATGGGGCCAACGTTAATTACCGCGATGGCACTGTTCCCTATCGACACGTTGCATCAGTTGGATTCCGTGTGGTGCGTTCGGGGAATTAACAATATGAATATCACTTTATGCCTAACTTTTACAGTAATAAAAACGGTAGGTGAAGGACACAGACCTGGGTGAAGAGACTGCAACTGAATAGCGTAATAAAAGCAGCAAACAATTAATCCCAAGTAGCTCGGAAGTTACTTCCGTGCGGCATACCGGCAATACGGGTTCGGTTTATCGCTATGCTTTATGGGATGGGCGCCATAAACGTATACTTCCCTGATGGCACGCGTTTCCAAAACATGTACTTACTTCTATCAGACCATTCAAAGACTTTACAATACTGAACAATCTTTTGTATTTTTGATGCAGGCAATTCTTTTAAATGAATGATATGATACCTGAAGAAACACAAAACAAGCTGCCGGTTATTACTATTCTTTTTACAAAGCATAAAGTAAAAAACGCTTACGCATTTGGTTCAGTAGTTTCCGGAGATTTCCGTACCGACAGTGATATTGACATTTTAGTGAACCTGGTTGAGGGAATTGACCCTGCTGAGGCTGGTGGGCACCTTTGGGACCTGGAAGATGAGCTACGAGACCTTTTTAAGAGGAAAGTGGATCTGATTACCGAACAGTCGCTCAAAAATCCATATTTTATTAAGGAAATCAATAATACCAAAGTCCGGATTTATGGATAAGCACATTGCCATAAAAAAACTATTGTTCGATATAAAAACTTGTATGGGTAACATTGACAATTATGTGGGAGATTCAAAAATATTTAGAATACGATAAAAATATCCTTATACAGGATGCGGTAGAAAGAAATTTGATAACCATTGGGGAGGCAGTAAATGCGTTGCTGAAAGTTGAACCGAAAATTGGAATATCTAATGCGCGCCGAATTGTAAATGCCAGAAATAAACTGATACATGGCTATGATGAAATAGAAAACAGGCAAGTGTGGAACATCCTCATTGAGCATATTCCTATTTTAAAAGAAGAAATAGATAAATCATTAGAAAACTAAGGCATAAATTCGATTCCCCCACCTGGCGAGGAAGTTACTTCCGTGCGAAATAACGGCAATACGGACTCGATTTATTATGTTATTTTATGACTCTCTAGAGAAATAGCTCTAATTGCTACCAGTGCTACCACTTATAAAATGTATTGTGTTTATTCGCTGCAATATCCAGTATATACAATACAGTATGTCTTAAAATAAACGAAATTTCGTTTACACATTCGTTACCAATTAATTACAAATGAAGGTTACATTTTTTTTACCTTTTATACTGATCATCACACTGAGTGCCTGTTCACCACCGGCACCTGTGCTTAAAATCGGGTTGGTGGCTGATCCTCAGTATGCTGATCAACCCACAGCTGGTAAAAGGTTTTATAAAGAATCGTTATGGAAATTGAAGGAAGCGATTGACACCTTTAATTACCATAAGGTTGATTTTGCGCAAAACCTGGGAGATATCATAGATGTGGATTGGGCGAGTTACGATTCGATACTGCCGGTTTACCAGAACCTTAGTCCGGATATTGAAAATTACCACCTGCTCGGGAATCATGATTTTGCCATCGACTCGGTTCATCTGGCAAATCTACTGGAAACTTTATCCATGCCTGATTATTATTACTCCTATGTAAAAAAAGGCTGGCGGTTTATCGTGTTAGATGCTACTGACTATGCCTATTTTTCAAATCCACTGCACAATTACGACACAAATCAGGTAAATGCCTACTACAACAAAACCGTTGGAAAGCCAAACAATTATCGCTGGAATAGTGCCATTGGGGAAAAACAACAAATCTGGCTTACACAGCAACTGGATAGCGCGGAATTATTACAGCAAAAAGTTATTATTTTTTCGCATATGCCTGTGCAGCCAGCAGGCAATCCGCATAATTTGTGGAACGATGATGAAATTATTACCATCATTGAAAATAGTTCAAATGTAGTAGCCTTTATTAACGGGCATAACCATGCAGGCGCATATGTTTACCATAATAATGTGCATTATATTACCCTATTTGGCATGGTAGATACCACCATTAGTTCCTATGGTATTCTTGAGATATTCAACGACCATTTGGTATTGAAAGGATATGGAAATCAAAAGGACCTGTTAATTAACGAGTAATACGGTTGGTAACTGGGTATAAAAAGCATTAAAACGCTTCTTGTGTTAGACCTTGCAGCCAATTAAAAAAATACCGATGAAAATTATTTTAACCTCAATCGGAACGCGTGGCGATATGGAACCGTTTTTGGCAATTGGTGAAATATTCAAAGAAAAAGGTCATGATGTTATGTGTGCCTTTCCTGAACAATTCAGAAGTATCGTTGAAGACACCGGACTGGCTTTTGCTTCTTTGGGTGTCGAATTTATAGATATGCTGAATAGTGATATTGGAAAAACCGCCCTTGGTGGTGGTGGGTCCGGGTTTACAAAATTACTTGCCTTTGTAAAACTGGCCAGGATGCAGGGAAAAATTAATAAAGAGTTGGTAAAAAGACAATTCGAAATTATTGAAGCAGCGCACCCCGATAGAATCATACACAATGGGAAGGCCATGTATCCTGTAATCTGGGAAGTAAAAAATTGGGGAAAAACGACCTATGTCAGTCCGGTTCCCTACTTACACTATGTGAAGCATCATACGCATGTGGCTTTTAATAGTAACTATGGAGAATTCCTGAACAAACTAACCTTTAAAATAGCCGATTGGGGACTGTTAAAAACGATCATGGCTTCCATGAAATGGCTGAATATAACAAACATAACGAAAAGTCAGATCCGGAATGTGCTGCAAAACCATGATATCATCTACACCATTTCGCCTTCTCTTTTCCCGAAACCTGGTTATTGGAAAAAGAGCATGAAAGTATTAGGATACCATGAAAGAAATCAATCAGTAAACTGGCAACCCAACCATGAGTTGCTAAAATTTATAGCGCGTCATCCAAAAATTGTGTTCATTACTTTTGGCAGTATGACCAATCCTGCGCCTGAAAAAAAGACAAGACTACTACTTGAAATACTGGAACGCAACCGCATACCAGCCATTATCAATACCGCTTCGGGCGGACTTGTAAAGCCAGCCACCTATAAAAGTGACCTTATTCATTTTGTTTCCGGAATTCCATATGACTGGATTTTTCCAAAAGTATATGCGGTGATACATCATGGAGGTTCCGGAACCACACATATGGCGCTAAAGCATGGATGTGCCACTATGATTATCCCACATATTATTGACCAGTTTGTATGGAATAAGATGATGGCTAATCTGGGTGTGGGGCCAAAAGGAATCAGTATCGGTAAAATTGCTACAAAGCGCCTTGAACCGAGAATACTGGCGTTATTGCGACAGAAAAATTATAAAAAGCGGGCTGAACAAATTAAATATCAAATGGCGCATGAAGATTTTAAGGAAGAATTGTATCACACAATATTAGGATAACCGGCTACCGCAATGGCTAAAAACTTTTCGGTGAAAAACACCAAACACTGAAATAGACAATGAACCTGTTGGCGTGTGCGTCACACTTGGACCTACCTTGATTCAGGCTGCTGGCCTATTCATCGAATGTGTTTTTCAATTTTACCGAAAACACCTATATTGAACTTACTTAATGATTGTATACATTTATATACCTAAAGCCCGAGGCTGTTGAAATAGTAAAGGCAAGGCATAAGCCCCGCTCAATTAGAAAACCGGCTCATCCATCAATCAGGTAGTAATCCATCATCAACCTACAATAAAAAATATGAAACCTATTTCAATAACCCTGATAATAATGGCTTTGCTGTTTTTTTCCTTTAATATCCATGCACAGCAGCAAAAACCTGATTCATTATTGCAGGGCTTTATGGCGCCACCCAACGCTGCCAAACCACGGGTCTGGTGGCATTGGATGAATGGCAATATCACCAAAGCCGGCGTACGGAAAGACCTGGAATGGATGCGCCGCACAGGTATCGGTGGCTTTCAGAATTTCGACGCGGCGCTGGCTACCCCGCAAATCGTAACCGATCGATTAACTTTTATGACACCTGCCTGGAAAGATGCTTTTCTGTTTACCACACAGCTTGCCGACTCGTTGCAGCTGGAAATGGCCATCGCAGGTTCACCCGGCTGGAGCGAAAGTGGTGGCCCCTGGGTAAAGCCGGAAGAGGGTATGAAAAAAATTGTCTGGAGCGAAACACTGGTAACTGGGGGTAAGTCCTTTACAGGAAAACTTCCCAAACCGCCCGCGGTAACCGGCCCCATTCAGAATTTACCCTTAAAAGAGGCCTTCGGATTAGGAGGGCATTCTGCTGTAAAAATTCCGGAATATTATCAGGATGTGGCAGTGATCGCTTACAAATTGCCTGCTTCGGATATTTCCCTTGAAAAATTAAATCCTACCATCACTTCCAGCAGCGGCGATTTTAATCTCGCTCAGCTAACCGACGGTGATTTGGCTACCACCAACCTGTTGCCGGCCGATTCCGCGGAAGGCTATGCCTGGATTCAGTTCGCGTTTGCACAACCGCAAACCGTAAAAGCAGTTACCATGGTAGGTGGCGGCGATAAAGGTCCTTTTGGTTTGTATGGTGAATTTAAAGATACCCGCAGCCTGGAGGTAAGTAACGATGGTGAAAACTTTCACCACGTATGTTTTATACCTGCCGGGAACCTGGTGCGGCAAACCATTACCATACCGGTAACTACAGCCAAGTTTTTCAGGGTTACTGTTAAAAACCCTCCGATCCCTTTTAGTTTTGGTTCCCTGCTGGGTGGTGGTGGAGAAGGCCCTAAACCGCCTGAGGGAACCGATATCGCTGAACTCGTTTTGCATACGGCTACCCGCATCAACAGGTTTGAGGAAAAAGTGGCTTTTGCCCCCGCTGCCGACCTGTATGCGCATCCAACACCCGCATCTGATGATGTTATTGCTGAAACCGATGTAATTGATATCACCGATCAGGTGAATGCGGATGGTACATTAAACTGGACACCGCCGGCAGGCAACTGGAATATAGTACGGTTCGGGTACTCCTTGCTCGGCATCACCAACCACCCCGCCACTGCGGAAGCTACCGGCCTGGAGGTGGATAAGCTGGATCCGACTGCTGTAAAAAATTATTTTGAAAACTACCTGGATCAGTACAAAGTCGCTACTGGGGGTTTGATGGGCAAACAGGGTGGGCTGCAATACATGGTAACCGATAGCTGGGAAGCGGGTGCGCAGAACTGGACCCAAAATATGAGGCAGGAATTTGAAAAGCGCCGCGGATATAACATGCTTCCCTGGATGCCGGTATTAACCGGACATATCGTTAAAAGCGCAGAAGCAAGCGAACAGTTTCTGTGGGATTTCAGAAAAACATTAAGTGAACTGGTAGTAGAAAATCATTACGATCAGTTAACCACCATTTTAGAGGAATATGGCATGAAACGTTATACCGAATCGCATGAAAGCGGCCGGGCTTTAATTGCGGATGGCATGGAGGTCAAGCGCAAAGCTGCTGTGCCCATGTCGGCGATGTGGGTACCCAATCCATTAAGTGGAACAGGTACTACGGGTTATGAAGCCGATATTCGTGAGTCTGCCTCGGTAGCGCATATTTATGGTCAGAACCTGGTAGGCGCGGAATCACTCACCGCTTTCGGCATAGGCGGTAACGCCTGGTCTTATTCACCCGAAAATTTAAAACCTACCGCCGACCTTGAACTGGCCAGCGGGCTTAACCGGTTTGTGATCCATACCTCTGTGCATCAGCCCACAGATGACAAAGTTCCGGGTCTTGGCCTTGGTCCGTTTGGTCAGTGGTTTAACCGCCACGAAACCTGGGCGGAAAACGCGAAACCATGGACTACCTATCTGGCTCGCAGTTGCTATCTGTTGCAGCAGGGAAAGTTTGTGGCTGATGTGGTGTATTACTATGGAGAAGACAATAACATCACCGGCCTGTTTGGAAAAAAACTGCCGGATATTCCGCAAGGTTATAATTATGATTTTATAAATGCAGACGCGCTGATCAATTTATTGTCGGTAGAGGAAGGTAAGCTCGTTACGCCCAGTGGCATGCGTTACCAATTGCTCGTGCTTGATAGCAACGCGAGAAAAATGACGCTGCCTGTATTGCGCAAAATAAGAAACCTGATAAAGGCAGGAGCCACCATCAGTGGCGTGGAACCCGAAAGTTCACCAAGCCTGAGCGATGATGAAACAGAATTTAAGACTTTAGCAAATGAAATATGGGGTTCAGGAAACGCGAATGTATTCACCGGTAAAAACCTGGATGAGGTACTTGCTTCCCTGCACATCGAACCTGATTTTACCTATAACAAACCGCGGGAAAATACCGAACTGTTGTATGTGCACCGACAGTTACCTGACCGTGATATGTATTGGGTGAATAACCGAAACGACAGGGTTGAATCTGTAGAAGCCACCTTTCGGGTGGATGGTAAAGTGCCTGAGATCTGGCATCCGGAAACAGGAGAAACAGACCCTGCTGCTTATACCATCGCCAATGGAGTTACCAAAGTCAGTCTTCACCTACAGCCATACGACGCCGTGTTTGTTATATTCAAAGATAAAGCACCGACCGCTGCTAACAACTTACCAGATGTTACAGAAAAAAACCTGACCACCCTTACCGGAGAATGGATTTTAAATTTTGAACCTGATGGTGGCGCACCTGCTTCCATTACCACAAACGCACTCCAATCATGGACAGAAAATGCTGATCCCGGGATCAAGTATTTTTCAGGAACGGGCACCTATTCAAAAACAATCAACGCGCCTGCTGAATGGTTTGACGCGGATGCCGCATTGTGGATAGAGCTGGGCGAGGTAAAAAACATTGCCGAAGTGAGTGTGAATGGTAAATCGTTGGGAATTGTCTGGAAAAAGCCATTCCGTGTAGCGGTTACCAGCGCATTGAAACAGGGTGTAAACCAACTGGAAATAAAAGTCGCCAATTTGTGGGTTAACCGTTTAATTGGCGATGAACAGCCGGGTGTTACCAATAAAATTACTTATACCACCATGCCCTTTTATAAAGCTGATTCGCCTTTGCTGCCTTCGGGATTATTGGGTCCTGTTCAGGTTATTTCAGTTACCAGAAAGTAGGGAGGTACCAGATCGCGGAAGCCTGGATGGGGCATAGCCTCTACAGTAATAAAAAAGGTATAGGATGGGCACTGGCCTTAGTGAGATGAACCAGAACTTTTAGAGGCCCAAAGTCAGAGGCTTTTTGCACGAAAATTGATAATTAAACAATTAAAAAAATACCGCGAATGTACAGATGGAAAAGGTTGACAAATGGTAACCATACAACCAGTATTGCCCATAGCATATGATCGGTAAAAAGGTATTACTGGTTATATTTGCTTTTGCATTGGCAACTTGTAGTGAAGATGAAATTCCCCGCAGGCCGTACCCACAGGTACTTACATTAGCAGTAAATAATATCTCGGATGCCGGAGCGACATTTAATGCTGAAATCAAACAGGCTGGGAACCACGAAATAATTGAGCATGGTTTTGTGTGGAGTGAACTGGAAAATCCCACCCTCGAGACTTCTGAAAAAAGAATCGTATTGGAGAAAGTACAAAAAGGTGTATTCTCTGCTGAAATTTCTACCACGCTGAAAGCAGGTGTGAATTACTTCGTCAGAGCCTATGCGAAAACCAGCGAATATTTAGTATATGGCAAACAGGTGTTTTTTATCAGTTTAGGAAGCAAAGCACCTACCATCCATGCATTCCATCCTCTTTCAGGAACCGTTGGTGATACAGTGACTATTTCAGGAAAGGAATTCAGTTTTGACAAAAACCAAAATATAGTAACTTTTGATTCCCTACTTGCCGACGTAATTGATGCCAGTGACACCTTGTTACAGGTTAGGGTACCCGCCAGTTTAAGCAACGAATTATCTATGGTTGGGGTAAGCATTTTGAATAATAAGCGGTTCAGCAATCAGCCTTTTGCATTAACAACACCTACCATTACTTCTTTTAATCCGGAAGAAGGTATGGATTTGACAGCGGTGACCATTCAGGGAACAGGCTTCAGTTACTTACTTGAAAAAAATATAGTCAGTTTTGGTGATAAAAGAGCCACTGTACTGGAAGCCAATAAAAATCTGTTGAAGGTAAGCGCGCCATCGGGAATCAGCACCAAAGAAGTGAAAATCAAGGTTGAAGTAGCAGAAAAGCAAGCAATATCTGACTCATATTTCAGATTATCACCTCCTCTTATTACCGATTTTTACCCTAAGGAAGCCTCCCTTAGAGCACGCATTACCATTGAAGGGCAAAATTTCAGAATGATGAGCGGTGCCAACACCGTTTATTTTGATGCTATACAGGCCCTGGTAACTAGAATAATCAGTAATTCAGTTCTGGAGGTTGAAGTGCCTTTAGGGGTTTCGGAAAAAGGCACTAAAATAAAGGTAGTAACCGCTGAACAATCGGCCGTGTCGGAAGATTATTTCACTTTATTATTACCTGAAGTTGCCGCCATCAGTCCCCTGAAAGCGAATAAAAATAAAGAGGTGGTGATCAGTGGCACTAACTTTAGCCCCATAGGAGGCGACAATCTGGTTCTGTTCAATGGCATTGAAGCTTCCATTTTATACCAATCGAAAGAAACCATTACAGTGCTTGTTCCGGAAGGTATTCATCAGGCTGATGTTGAAATCAATATAAGTACCGGTGGGCACCCAACCACCCCGATAAATTTTGAATATGTGGGAGGCAACTGGTCATTAGAAGGTGAAATTTTTACAGATGCCGCAAGAGTAGCTGTTGCCTGCTTCGCCATCGGCACAACGGCCTATATGGGGCTGGGGGGCGTTACCGAAAAATACAACCAGATGTGGAGTTTTGATATAATTACTGGCACCTGGAAGAAACTGTCTGTATTTCCGGGTATTCCGAGAAATGGTCAAATATCGTTTTCTATTAACGGCAAAGGTTATGTGGGTTTGGGGCGAAATAAAGATACCTACCTGAATGATTTTTGGGAATATGATCCTGGTACGGATACCTGGACAGAAATCACCCCGTTTCCTGGTACAGGCAGGTACGTAGCCTCCTGTTTTGTGGTTGATCAGAAAGGATATGTAGGTTTGGGGCAAACCAGGTTTGATACATTCAATGATTTTTACAGCTACGATCCTGTAACCCGGCAATGGACACAAATCGTAAGTTTTCCAGGTCAGGCACGGAGCGCCGCAGCTTCCTTCGCAATAGGTAATAATGGATATATTGGCCTGGGTGGGGCCGCCGGAATCAATTCCAGCGACTACCATATTCTGAGTGATTTCTGGCGGTATTCAACTACTGCCGGTAACTGGGAAAGGCTGGCTGATTTTCCCGAATCCGGAAGAGTTAATACCAGTGCGTTTTCTATTCATGACAAGGGATATATGGGCATGGGGGAACGGGTGGACGACCACCAAATTTCAAGATATGATGACTTTCAGCAATATGATCCTAAATCAGATTCGTGGACTGAGACCGACAGCAATCCTTTTGGTCCGGGAAGCTTTGGTACCATATTTACCTATTCCGGAAAAGCGTACCTGCTATTTATTCAAAGAACCAATCAATTACCAAGCAGGCAATTTGAAGTTTTTGAACCGATTTATTAAATATTTGCTTTCCCATGGTTGGTATTTTTTCAACTGCACAGCAACCACAAGTTCAGGAAATGCTGGAATGGTTTAGAAAATAGGGTATAAACCAGGAAAAGCGCGGATTAAACCCTGAAAATTGAAATACTAAAGGAATCTGTTGGCAGGAACATTCCCTTAGCGGTACCATGCATGCTATCCAAATGTTTAATATTCAATTATCAAGTTACAATGAATTATTAAACATTGAACCTTAAACCTTGTGTATTGAACATTAAAAGTTTTGTAAAATACATTTAACCTTCAAAATAAGCTGCATGAGTCCTCATTTTAAAAAAAATATGCGACTTGATAAGGACCAGGATGGTATGCGCCTGTAGAAGTTTATGAGGATAGGGTTGCGGCACGGCTCAAATACTGGTTTGAAGAACCGTGTAGGCTTGCAGAGAGGTCGAAGGCCTGCCATTCAACCATTGTGCAGCCTTGCAGAGAGGTCAAAGGTCTGCCATTCAACCATTGTGCAGCCTTGCAGAGAGGTCAAAGGTCTGCCATTCAACTACTGTGCAGCCTTGCAGAGCATATGGTCATCAGTGTTCGGTAGTGTACAGTCTTACAGATTGGCTTCAATCAGTGTTTGAAGGTACTCTGTCGATAATTTGTCTGAAATAGCTGTTTTATTTTATGCTTTCCAGAAGACAGACGCGGTTACCGTTGGCATTTATTGTGTTATAGAAATTGAAACAAACTGATCAACACTATTCAGGCATTGTCAATGCTCAATTTTCAACAACAAACTAAACCGTGTTTATAGAATTGAGCATTGAATATTGAAAATTGAGCCATTGAATTTAACAATAAACCTCATTTTAAAAAAAATACACGACAGCATAAGGATAAGGGCTGGCGCCTCGCGCTAGATTTTTCTGGTGGAAAACACTAAAAAGGAGAGATAAGTAGTGGAGCAATAGTTTTAGGGTATTCTCCCCGGATTAATTCCGGGGTCCCATGAATGGGATGCCGGAATTCGGCAAAGCCTCATCCGGCAAGGAATACCTTATTACTTTTGCTTACCTGCTTAGATGAAAATTAGCAAAAAGGAGTAGTAGGGGTGAAATTATTTAATCAATACCTGATCACCTGGTTTTAGGATATGGTATCGGTCTTTCAGCGGTTGGGAG